>DASRSQ010000972.1:0-5353 GCA_035656475.1 Gemmataceae bacterium
CAGAATCCTTGGAGTTGTGACACGTTTTCGCAAGACGTCCTGTGCGCGACGCGGGAGCGTCGCGAAGCAGCGCGTTCCCACGCAGAGAGGGTGGGAACGAGAAGGCCGCGCGAGACGAGAAATGCGTTGGATCTGGATTGACCGATTCGTGTCGTTCGAGCGCGGCAAGGCGGCGCGGGCCGTCAAAAAGCTCAGCCTGGCCGAGGATTACTTCCAGCAGCATCTGCCGGGATATCCGATCATGCCGGCGTGCTTCATCCTCGAAGGGCTCGCCCAGACCGGCGGCATCCTCGTCGGCGAGGCGAACGACTTCAAGGAAAAAGTCGTGCTGGCCAAGATCACGTCGGCCCGCTTCGAGCGCGAAGCGGTTGCGGGCGAGACGCTGGTGTACGACACCGAAGTGTTGACGCTGCGGCCCGAAGGAGCATCGATCAGCGGCAAGGTCCACGGGGTCGCCCCAGGCGCGGTGGTCGGCGAACCAAGCGGGAAGCCGTTGGCCGAGGCCGAGATTTTCTTCGCCCATCTTGATAAGTCGCGCTCGCAGCAATTGTTCGGCGATCACAACTTCGTCTTTAGCGGCGAACTCAAGCATTTGCTCGGATTAGCCAAGGCATCGGCTCAGCGCACGGATGGCGCCGGTCAGTGAACTAAAGTCAGGTGAGTCATGTCGGCCAACCGTCGCGTCGTCATTACCGGAGTCGGCGTCATCACGTCCATCGGCATGGACGCAGCCGCCTTCTGGGATGGCCTCGCCCGCGGCGCCTGCGGCGTCCGCACCATCAAAGCATTCGATCCCTCCCCGCTCGCCACGCGCTTCGCCGGCGAGATCGATGGCTTCGATCCGAAGAAATACCTCTCCAAGGAAGGCCGCAAGCAGATCCGCGTGATGGCACGCTCGATCCAGCTCGCCGTCGCCTCCGCGCAACTCGCAATCGATGACGGCAAAGTCGACAAGTCGAAGCTCGACCCGACGCGCTTTGGCGTTGAATATGGCGCCGGCCTGATCCCGTCCGAACTTACCGAGCTTGGCGAAGCATCCTACCTCGCCACCGGCAAAGCCACGCATCCGGTGGACGTGAGGGCATGGGGCGAGAAGATCCGCGAGACGATCCAGCCACTCTGGATGCTCAAGTATCTGCCCAACATGCTCGCGTGCCACGTTTCGATCCTGCATGACGCGCAGGGGCCAAACAACTCGATCACGGAAAGCGACGCCGCCAGCTTGCTCGCGCTGGGCGAGGCGACACGTATCCTTCGCCGCAATCAGGCCGACTTCTTCCTCGTCGGCGGCGCCGACAGCAAGATCAACCCGCTCAGCCAGGCCCGGCAGCAGGTGTTTGGCCGGCTGTCACGCAACAACGAAGATCCCGTGCACGCGTTGAAGCCGTTCGACAAGCGCCGCGACGGCCTGGTCATCGGCGAAGGCGGCTGCACCCTGGTGACCGAGGAACTCGAACACGCCCAGAAACGCGGCGCATCAATCGTCGCGGAAGTCGCTGGCTTCGGCTCATCGTTTGATCGTGGCCTGACAGGCAAAGGGCTCGCCCGGGCCATCCGCTTCGCGCTCGGCCAGGCCGGCATCACGCCGAACGACATTGATCACGTCAACGCTCAGGGGCTCGGCTCTCCCGATCTCGACGCCTTCGAGGCCCGTGCCATCAACGAGGTCTTCGGCACTGCGGTCCCCGTCTGGACCATCAAGCCCAACATCGGCCATCTCGGCGCCGGCAGCGGTGTCACCGAACTCGCGGGCAGCCTCCTCGCCATGAAGCATGGAACCTTGCCCGGGACGCTGAACTACGAAACACCCGATCCCGCGTGCCCGATCCAGGTGCAAACCAAGGCACGGGCCATCGGTAAGCCGTACTTCGTCAAGGTCGGCTTTACCGAGATGGGTCAGTGCGCCGCGGTCGTATGTAAGAAGTGGTAAGAAGCCCAGGGTGAAGTACTCCGACCCCTGGGATTGAGAGTGTGCCATGAGAAAACGCGTTGTAGTCACGGGCATGGGCGCCGTCACCCCGCTGGGACAGAGCGTCAAAGAGCTTTACGAAAATCAAATCCAGGGCAAGAGCGGCGTCGACTTCATCCACAACTTCGACGCGACCACGTTTCCGACCAAGTTCGCGGCGGAGCTGAAGGGATTCGAGCTGGGCCGATTCGTCAAGGATTTATCGCGCTGGAAACACGCCGGCCCCAATGCTCGCTTTGCCGCCGCCGCCTCGATGCAGGCCCTGCAAGACGCGAACGCGCTCGAAGGGACGAGTATCGATCGCACACGCTTCGGCGTTTATCTCGGTTGCGGCGAGGGCATCCAGGATTTTCCGCAAATGTCGAAGCTGATCGGGGCCTCGTACAACCCCGAGAACCGCTCGATCCGCAGTGACATTTTCATCAAGGAAGCGATATCGACGTTCGATGCTCCCGAAGAATATGAACAGGAGATGCACACTACCCCCGGGCATCTCGCGGGCCATTTCGATCTCGAAGGCCCGAATTATAACTGCCTGACCGCGTGTGCCGCTTCCAGCCAGGCCATCGGCGAGGCGACCGAGATGATCCGTCAGGGCGAGGCCGACATGATGCTGTCCGGCGGCTCGCACAGCATGATTCACCCCTTTGGCATCACCGGATTCAACCTGCTGACCGCCCTGTCGCAGAACAATGCCAACCCCAAGAAGGCGTCGCGGCCGTTCGACCTCAATCGCGACGGCTTCGTCATCGGCGAAGGCGCGGGCATGCTCGTCCTCGAGGAACTCGAACACGCCAGGAAACGCGGCGCCCGCATCTACGGCGAGATCACCGGCTACGGCTCGACCGCCGACGCCTTCCGCCTGACCGATAGCCACGAGGAAGGCCGCGGCGCGATCGCCTGCATCAAGGGCGCCGTGGACGATTCCGGATTGCCCCTCGATGCGATCGGCTACATCAACGCCCATGGCACGAGCACGCATGTCAATGATTTCACCGAGACGCTGGCCATCAAGAAGGTGTTCGGCGAGCGGGCGTACAAGATTCCGGTTTCGAGCAGCAAGAGCATGGTCGGCCACCTGATCGCCGCCGCCGGCGCGGTCGAGTTGATCACGTCCATCATGACGATCCTCAACGGCGTGATTCCGCCGACGATTAATTACGAGACGCCCGATCCGGATTGCGATCTCGATTATGTGCCGAACGTCGCGCGCGAGGCGAAGGTCGATCATGTGCTGAGCAACAGCTTCGGCTTCGGCGGGCAGAACGTGTCGCTGATCGTGAGTCGCTTCCGGGATTGAAGAGAAGGATGAAGGCGGAAAGATGAAGGCGGAAGTAGCCGGCCCTTCATCTTTCCGCCTTCCTCCTTCTCCTTGCCAAAGGTGGTCGAGTGGTCTGGCTTTGGATTGGTCTGGGCGTTCTCGCTGCCGCTGCCATCATCACGCCGTTGGTGATTCATATACACGTCGTGCGCAACTATATCCCGTTCGTGGTACGCATTTTTCAGGAGAAGCCGCTGTTCATCCTGCCGTTCGGGCAACCCGTGCCCGACGCAGAGAATGTGACGTTGACGACGCCGGACGGACTGTCCTTGTTAGGCTGCTATCTGAAAACAACGAAGCCGCGCAAGGGCGTGATCTTGTTCGGCCTCGAATTCGGTTCGAACCGCTGGTCGTGCGTGCCCTACTGCGAGTTCCTGCGCGAGGCGGGCTACGACATCTTCACGTTCGAGACGCGCGGCCAGGGAAACAGCCCGGCGCAGTCGGGGTACGAGCCGTTGCAGTGGGTGACTGATTTCGAACTGGTCGATTTCCAGACAGCGCTTGCGTACCTCAAGACTCGGCCCGACAAGGATCCGCGCGGCATCGGCCTGTTTGGCCTGAGCAAGGGGGGCAGCGCGGGTCTGATGGCGGCCTCGCGCGATGACTTCATTCGCTGCTGCGTCGTCGACGGCGCCTTCGCATCGATCACCACGATGGTGCCGTACATGAAGCAATGGGTGCTGATCTACGCCAGCGCCCAGTGGATGGCTCGCGCGATCCCGTACTGGTATCTGCGTATCGCGGCTCGCATCGGCATACGCCGCATTGAACGCATTCGCGACGTCCACTATCCGAGCCTGGAAGCGTGCATGCCGAAGCTCGCGCCGCGGCCGCTCTTGATGATCCATGGCGGGGCCGACAGTTACATCCGTCCGGAAATGGCCCGCACCCTGTTCGCCATGGCGGGCAATCCGAAGGAGCTCTGGCTGGTGGAGAAGGCCAAGCACAACCAGGCGATCACGCTGGCGCCTGAGGAATACAAGGCCCGCGTGCTGGCGTTTTTCGATCGAAATCTGGCCGAGGCCCCGCCGCCCCACGCGTCGAACGGGGTCCTGGTTTAGCCGCCTTGTTGCGGCGACCGATGGCAAATCAACGCCCCTCTCCCCCTGTACTCAGGGGTGAGGGGAGACTGTCGGTAAAAACGAATCGTGACGTGACACCATGTTGCAATGGCTCCTGCGGAATGTCATCCTCAAGCTGATCGCCATTCCCGTTCGGCGCCGGCTCAACGCCTTCGAGGAAGCGACCAAGCACCCGCGCGAAGTCCAGGAAGCGCTCCTTGCTCGCATCCTGCGTAACCAATCGGGCACGGTCTTCGGCAAGGATCATCATTTCGGCGCGATGCAAACCGTCGCTGACTATCGCCGCAATATCCCAGTGCGCGGCTACGACTACGTCGAGCCTTACCTCAAGCGCGTTCTCAAGGGAGAAACGAACGCGCTGCTCGCTGATCGTAAGATCCACATGTTCGCGATGACGAGCGGTACCACCGCGACGCGCAAGTACATCCCCGTCACCGATCAGTATCTCGCCGACTATCGCCGCGGCTGGAACATTTGGGGCCTGAAGGTTTTTCGCGATCACAAGGAAGTGCGCATGCGCCCCATCGTGCAGATGTCGGGCGACTGGCAAGAGTTCTTTACCGAGACCGGCATCCCGTGCGGCGCCGTCACCGGGCTCACCGCCCAGATGCAGATGGCGATCATCCGCTGGATCTACTGCATCCCCGCCATCGTCGGTAAAGTCAAGGACCCGGCCGCGAAGTATTATCTCGCGCTGCGGCTCAGCATTCCGCGCCGGGCCGGCATGATCATCGCCGCCAATCCGAGCACGCTCGTCAACATGGCCCGCGCCGGCGACCAGGAAAAGGAAACGCTGCTGCGTGACATCCACGACGGCACGCTGTCGACGCGGTTCGACATCCCGCGCGAAGTGCGCGACGCGGTTCAGCGCCGCGTCCGCAAAATCAACCTCGAACGCTCGCGCGAGCTCGATGCCATCGTCAACCGGACCGGCACGTTTTATCCGAAGGATTACTGGCCGAAGGATTGCATCATCGGCAA
>DASRSQ010000973.1:0-2427 GCA_035656475.1 Gemmataceae bacterium
ATAATATCTGACAGTGACCGTATATCGCTCGATGATCAAATCGATCTGGTCTGTGACGAGTTCGAGCAACTTCTGCGTGCTGGCCAATCGCCAGACATCAGCACGCATGTCAATGTCGCCAGCCTGACCGAGCGCGGCCGGCTTTTTCTCGAGTTGTTGTTGGTTGACCGCGATTTCCGCAGCGACCAGGGGAGCTGCCCCACCTGGGACGAATACCGGCAGCGCTATCCCGAATTTGCACCCCAGATCGAAGAAGCGAGGCTGAAATCACGATCGACCGTCGAGGACGAGACGCAGCAGCAACCCTCGCCCGAAGGGCAGCAACGTCTCGGCCAATTCGTGCTTCTCGAACGACTCGGCGCGGGGGCGGTTGGCGAGGTCTGGAAGGCGCGAGACGCCGCCCTGCAGCGTGACGTGGCGATAAAAATCCCGCTCGACCGGAATTTGTCCGAATACGATCTGAATCGCTTCCTGCGCGAGGCCCGCACCGCTGGCCAGCTCAATGATCCGGGCATCGTGGCCGTGTATGAAACCGGACGGCATGGCGATATCGTGTACATTGTTTCTGCCTTTATTCCGGGACAGGACCTGCGGCTACGATTGCGACATTGGACGCCCACGCCGCGCGAGGCAGCTGATATCTGCCGCCGGATCGCAGAATCGCTGCAGCATGCCCATGACAACGGCATCGTGCATCGAGACCTGAAACCGAGCAACATCATCGTCGACAATGCGGCTCGCCCGCACATCACCGATTTCGGCCTGGCAAAATGGCGCGAGGACACGTTGGCCATGACCGTCGAAGGGGACGTCATGGGTACACCTGCCTACATGTCCCCCGAGCAGGCCCGCGGGCACGCGGCCAACGCCGACCATCGGACCGACATCTATTCCCTGGGCATGATTCTGTACGAGATGCTCACCGGGCGGTGCGCGTTCAGTGGAAAGCCTGAAGCAATCACGTACAAAGTCTTGAACGAGGAGCCGATCAGTCCCGACTTGATGCGGCGCGGATTGCCGCGCGATCTGGTTACCGTCTGCCTGAAGGCGCTGGCGAAATCCCCCGAGGGTCGCTATCGCTCGGCGCAAGAAATGGCGGTTGATTTGCGCCGTTTTCTCGACGGCGAGCCGATCCTAGCCCGGCGGGTTGGCCGGGTCGAAAAAAGCTGGCGCTGGGTACGGAAGCGCCCGGCCGTGGTCGTAGCGTTTGGGCTGGCACTGATTGCGGGCGGCGCGTCGTTGGTCGCGCAGCACACAGCGGCCGAAAACCGGTCATTGCTCGGCCTGCAGACCGTTCGCCTGGCGACTGATCCTCCGGCCGAGGACATCGTGTTCGTGCCGTATGACAAATTCACTGGCGAAGCGGCCCCCAGCCGTGCCACCCGCCTGCACGGCAAAGGAACGGTCAAGTTGGATCTGATTCCCGGAGAGTACCTGGTCGTAGCCCGGACCGCCGATGGCCGCTTTCATGAAGTGGTCCGCTATGTCCCACGCGTCGGAGACGTCACGCTGGGCCACTACCTCCATAGCCAGTGGCAGCAATTGAACGACGGCACAATCGAATTGCCGACGATCAACATTCCACCGCATTCCGTCACCAGCGGCATGGCGCTGGTCGATGCGGCGTCGCACACCACCAAGAACGCTCCAGCGCCCGGGCTCGCGGTGCCGGCATTCTACATGGATACGCATGAGTTCACTGAGCAGCAGTGGGAGGATTCCCGCGACGGATGCCCGGCGCTGGCCCCGTATACGGACGCTCGTGCTGCGGGACGCGGGCCGGCGTTTGCCATGACCAGTGACCTCGATAACGCGATGTACAGCGCGGAGCTAGTCGGTAAGCGGCTTCCCTTGCTGGAGGAGTACGAGGCGGCACTGGAATTGATCCCCCCTCGGGGGCGAATGTTATCCGCCGATGCGAGCAAGCTAGACGTGATCGGGCCCGTCGCCTCTGATACCTCAGATGCGACTGCCACGATGCCGCCCATCGTCGGACTGCTGAGCAACGTCGCGGAATGGACGACTTCTAGGTTGCCGCAAAGCCGTCCCATCGAGTTCGGCACGATCGGTGTACCCGACGATTACCGAATACTGTTCCCCAGTGCTCGGCGCGAGTTCCCGGGCGAACGGACCGACGAACCGGAAACTCGCGCAGTGGCACGAAGGTTCACGGTCGATACAAGGCTGGGATTCCGCTGTGTGCGCAGCGCCGCGCCGCGGTATTTAGATGCAGAAAAATAGTAGAGCCACGACGGTCGAGGTCGCCGCGGCTCTACGTCAATGAAACCGACAGGCGATCACTTCGCCGCGGTTGGCTCGGGTGTCGGCTGCGGAGGTGCAAGCAGTACCATGACGTGAATTACGTTTGTGCCGATGGCACAGGTACAGTCATAAACAAAATACGGTCGCTGCGAACCACATGCCCGG
>DASRSQ010000974.1:0-4238 GCA_035656475.1 Gemmataceae bacterium
GCTTGACACCGCACTCCAAATAGTCCTTGCAATCGACGCGCTGCTTCCACAAGATGAAAGCATCACGCTGAATTTCCGTGGAGACCACTCATGAAACGATGTTTGCTGCTCGCACTTGTGCTCGCCCCGCTCTCGGTATTCTCTCTCGTTCCCGCTCACTCGCAGGAGAAACCGAAGCCGATCAAGGCGCTGCTGGTAATCGGCGGCTGTTGCCATGACTATGCCAAGCAGAAGGACATCCTGATGAAGGGGATCTCCGCGCGGGCGCACGTGGAGGTGGCGGTGTCGTACGATCCGGACAAGGGGACGAAGCATCTCAATCCGGTTTACGAGAAGCCAGACTGGGCCAAGGGCTACGACGTGATCATTCACGATGAATGCTGCGCGGACGTGACCGACGAGACGGTTGTCGGCCGTATCCTGGAGCCGCACCGTTCGGGAGTGCCGGCGGTGATCCTGCATTGCGGCATGCATTGCTATCGCACGAAGGGTTATCCGAAGGCAACGCCATGGTTCGAGTTCACGGGCCTGGCGAGCACCGGCCATGGCGCCCAGTTGCCGATCAAGGTGACGTACGTCGATAAGGAGAACCCCATCACGAAGGGGCTCGCCGACTGGAGTACGATCAACGAAGAGCTTTACAACAACAGCTCGGGCAAGCTGCTCGACACGGCGAAGCCGCTCGCCCGCGGCAAGCAGGGCAAATCCGATTTCGTGGTCGCGTGGACCAACACGTACAACAAGAAGACGAAGGTGTTCGCAACCACCCTGGGGCACAACAACGACACCGTCGCCGACGCTCGCTACCTCGATCTCGTCACGCGTGGGTTGCTCTGGTCGGTAGACAAGCTCAATGATTCGTATCTGAAGAAGTAGCGTGCCTTCCAGCCTGATAATTAGTTCATGCCGCGAATGGGAGGGCGAGGCTCCTGCCGAGCCTGAACCCGCGGCAATCTTGCCACAGGTCAGGTTTTCCGAAGCTTCTGGCTCGGCAGGAGCCTCGCCCTCCCGACCCCAGATCAAGCTTTGAGCGACGGTAGAATGGGCCAAAACTCCGCGATCGAGTGGACGGAAGCCACCTGGAATCCGCTGACCGGCTGCGACAAGATCTCGCCCGGCTGCGCCAATTGTTACGCCGAGCGGATGTCGCTGCGATTGAAGTTGATGGGGCAGCCGAATTACCGGAACGGCTTCGACGTGACGCTGCATCCGCACGCGCTCGCGCTGCCGCTCAAGTGGAAGAAGCCGCAGCGCGTCTTCGTCAACTCGATGAGCGACCTCTTTCACAAGGACGTGCCGGCCGAATTCATCCAGCAAGTCTTCGCTACCATGCGGCAAGCATCCTGGCATCGCTTTCAGATTCTGACCAAACGCGCGGATCGCCTCGCCGAGCTGGGGCCGTCGATCGATTGGCCGAGCAACGTCTGGCAGGGTGTCAGCGTCGAATCCGCGGATTACACGCATCGCATCGACCATTTGCGCAGTGTCGGCGCGAGCGTGCGTTTTCTGTCGATTGAGCCGTTGCTCGGCCCGATTCCGAAACTTGACCTGGAGCGGATTCACTGGGTAATCGTCGGCGGCGAATCGGGCCCCGGCGCCCGGCCGATGCGCGAGGAGTGGGTCGTGGAAATTCGCGATCAATGCGAGCACGCTGGCGTGCCATTCTTCTTCAAGCAATGGGGCGGCGTCAACAAGAAGAAAGCCGGCCGCGAACTGCAAGGCCGGACGTGGAATGAGATGCCTAGTATTTCGGGGTCAGCGAAACGGTCCGAGCCGCGCCCGTGAGGAAGCGGGCAGTATCCATTGGATTCGCTCACCGCGTGTCATTCGGCTCCGCTTCCTGACGGGCGCGGCTCGGACCATTGTGCTGATCCCGGCTATGCGCCCTGCGACTTCGCCGGCACCCACAACACATCATCCTGGCCGTCGTTGTTGCACACGCGCGCCAGCACGAACAGCAAATCGGACAGCCGATTCAGATACACGATCACCTGCGGATTGACCGTCTCGTCCCGTGCCAGCGTGACGACATCGCGCTCGGCACGTCGGCACACCGTCCGCGCGAGATGGCACCATGCCGCTGCCGACGTGCCGCCGGGCAGGACGAAGCTCTTGATCGGTTGCAATCGCTCGTTGTACGCATCGATCGCGTTCTCGAGCCGCGTTGCTTGCTCGGCCCGGACACGCAATGCCTTGTCGCCATCGCTGATCGGCACGCACAGATCGGCGCCGACATCGAAGAGATCGTTCTGGATGCTGCGCATCAGCTCGCGCGTCGGCCCCGCATCGAGTTGCGTGACGAAGACGCCAAGCAGCGCATTGAGTTCATCGACGGTGCCATACGCCGTCACGCGCGGATGATCCTTCCGCACCCGGCTGCCATCGCCTAGCCCGGTATCGCCGGCGTCGCCGGTCTTGGTGTAGATCTTGGAAAGGTAGACCATGCTCGCCTCCGTACATCGTTGAATTCATCATACAATAACGCTTGGATTCAACGCTTCAAAGGAATCATGCACATGTTGCCGATCTCGAAAATGGCTGCTGCGGTCCAACCGTCCGCGACGCTTGCTGCGGGGGCGAAGGCGAAACAGCTGAAGATGGAAGGCAAGACGGTCTACGACTTCAGCCTCGGCGAACCTGATTTCAACACGCCGCGCCACATCTGCGATGCGGCGTACAAGGCGATGCTCGATGGGCACACCCATTACACCGCCGCGTCTGGCATGCCGGAGTTGCGCGGCGCGATCGCACGCTGGTACAAGCGCGTTTATGGCTACGAGTTCACGCCGGAACAGGTGGTCGTCTCCAATGGCGCCAAGCATTCGCTGCACAATGCCCTGGCGGCATCCGTCGGGCCGGGGGACGAGGTCATCATTCCGACGCCGTACTGGGTCAGCTACAGCGATCTCGTGCAGATGACCGGCGCTTGCTACAAGCTCGTGCCGACGACGGCCGAGAGCGGGTTCAAGATGACGCCGGCGCAGTTCAAGGCCGCCATCACGCCGCGTTCGAAGCTCGTCATGATCAATTCGCCGAGCAACCCGACCGGCAGCGTCTACACGCGCGCCGAGCTGGCTGCCCTTGCCGAGGTCGCGCTTGCCCACAACGTCGGCGTCATCAGCGACGAGATCTACGAACAGCTCGTCTACGGCAATGCCAAGGCGACCTGCTTCGCGACGCTGCTCCCCAAGCTCGCCGAGAACACGATCACGATCAGCGGCGTGTCGAAGAGCTACGCGATGACCGGCTGGCGCATCGGCTGGTCGATTTCGCCGTTGCATGTGGCGAAGGCGATGGGCAACGTGCAGAGCCAGGAAACGAGCAGCCCGTCGAGTGTCAGCCAACATGCCGCGATCGCCGGCCTGGACGGTGATCAGGGGTGCGTCCAGCAGATGCTCAAGGAGTTCGAGGCGCGCCGCGATCTCGTCTGCAGCCGGCTGAACGCGATGCCCGGCATCAAGTGCCCGATTCCCGACGGCGCGTTCTATGCGTTCTTCAACGTCGAGGCCCACTTCGGCACGACGCGGATGGGCAAGCAGATCACGGACAGCACCAGCTTCTGCGCGGCCGCCCTCGAGACGGTGCACGTCAACCTCGTGCAAGGTTCCGCCTTCGGGGCGGAGGGCTGGGTGCGTCTGTCGTTTGCCACGAGCCGGGACCAAATCAACAAGGGCATGGACAAGCTCGCGGAGTTTTTGAAAGGGTAGGTTTTCGCCGCTTGCGGCGTAGCAGACCGGCTACGCGGCAAGCGGCGAGTCAAGGAGACGACCATGTCCATTCTCCTTCTGAACGAATCGGAAGTGCGCAGCCTGCTGACGATGGAAATGGCCCTCGAAGCGGTAGAAGAGGGATTGCGAAAGCTGTCGCTCGACGAGGCCCAGAACATACCGCGCTCGCGCTGCCAGACCGATCACGTCATGTTGCATGTCCTCTCGGCCGCCGCCAAAACCTTCGGCGTCGCGGGCTACAAGGCATATGCGACCTCACGGCAAGGCGCCAACTTCCACGTCGCCCTCTTCGACGGCAAGACCGGCGCCGTGACCGCGCTGTTGCAAGCGGACTATCTCGGCCAGGTCCGCACCGGCGCCGCCAGCGGGATTGCCACGAAATATCTCGCCCGCTCCGACTCCGTTAACGTCGGCCTCTATGGCACCGGCAAACAGGCGCGGACGCAACTGCTCGCCGTCTGCAAGGTACGGCCGATCGCGCACGTTGCTGTCTTCTCGCGCAGTGAGGAG
>DASRSQ010000975.1:0-3826 GCA_035656475.1 Gemmataceae bacterium
CGTGGCCATCAGCGGGATGCCCGATTCGACGCCGACTTCCCATTCGTAGCGCTTGCCGGTCTTCGTCATCAGGCCTTGCTCGATGAAGTAGAGCACCGCATGACGCTCGATCGGCGTGCACTCGATGTTGAGTCGATGCGACCAGTTGATGGTGATGCGGGCCCTGGTCCAGTCGACGCCGAGCGCGACGAAGCCAACTTCGCCCATCATCGCGTGCCGGGCTTCGTCCCAGAGCTGGCGCGACATATCGCGGTAATACTCCCACGGCTTCCCTTTTGTCTCGACGATGATGCTCGCCATCATCTCCGGCACATCGATCTCGCGCAGCCGTTTGTACAGCATCATCAGCGCCTTCGGCTTCGCGGGCAGTTCGGCGTTGTAGAGGAACGACTCCGCGTTGACGCCCTGATTCCACACGTCCTTAAATCGCTCGTCTCGCTTCGGCACCCGGTCATAGACGTACGGCTTGGCCGAGAAGCGCCGCGTTGGCTTCGTGTTCGAGTCGGATTCACTGAGTGCGAGCAGCTCGTCGAGATACGCCAGCCATTCGCGGCATTCGCTGTACTGGACTTCATCGACCAGGCAGTCGACAGCATGTCGGCCGAACTCGCGCATGTCGTCGACTTCGAGCCGGGCGAAGCGGATGACGCGCACGGAGGGGGCATCCGTCAGCGGATTGGTGTCGCGCATGTGCCGTTCGAGAGCAGCATCGAGGGCAGGCAACGCTTTTTCGTACACGCCGAGCAACAGGGCTGCGGTCGATGGAGCGGCAAGGATCTCGTCGAAGAAGACGGCAAGCGCCTCGTGTGGGATTTCTTCGAGCCCGAGCGGCGGCTCGCGCATCTCGCCGATGCGTTGGCGCAGCGCCGTCACATGCTCGGCACAGAGGTATGCATGATGCGCGAACGCCGTTTTCAGTTCGTAGACCGGTTCCGCGGTGATGCGAGCGGTGAGAATCTCATGCAGGCGGAGGAAGGCGTAGTGATAGCGTTTGAGCCGGGCGACGCATGCTTCAACGCTGAGGCCGGGTTTGGCGGCATCGGCGATGGACGCCAGTCCAGCAAGCGGCGGGAGGCCTCGATACGATCGGTATGAATTGACATCGGTCATGTTTGTTCTCATTACAGCGAATTTGCGGATTATTATAGCTAGTTGCAAAGCCCAGGGGGGAGCGTACTCGTGAACCCCTGGGATCGCGAGACAGTATCCCAGGGGTTCGGAGTACCTCACCCCTGGGCTTCTCTGCTTATTCAAGTCGCTGTGCGTCGATGTCGAACTGAATGGATATGGACGAGCCGCTAATTGACACCGTCGACCTGCTGGCCGAAATACCCTCCGACGCAATCGACCTCACGCCGGCGATCAATGTCAAATCGCTGCCCGCGTTCGAGAAGCCGTTGCAGGCGTCGGTGCGCGAGATCGGGCTGCTCAAGACGATGCCCTGGATCCGCACGCTAGGCAAGCTGACGGTGGACGTCAGCACGCAGGGCTGGAGCTTTCCCGTTCCGGGGGAGCAGGCGCCGTTGCCGGAGGCGAAGCAGCCACAGCCGAAGAAAGAGAACAAGGAGCCGCGACCGAAGACGCCGATCAAGCCGCCGAGCGACATGGTGATCTTCAAGGATCGGCTGCTCTATCTGTTGCAGCCGCCGTTGGAAAATATTTTCACGAACAAGCAGATCGAGCTGCCGTTTCAGCCGTACCCGTACCAGATCAAGGGGATCGCGTTCCTGATGCCGCGCCATGCGGCCCTGATCGCCGACGAGATGGGGCTTGGCAAGACGGCGCAGGTCATCATCGCGCTGCGACTTTTGTTCCAGAGCGGCCTCATCCATCGCGCGCTCCTGGTGTGCCCGAAGCCGCTCGTCATCAACTGGACGCGCGAGCTGAAGCTGTGGGCGTCCGATCTGCCTTACGAGGTCATCGGCGGCGATGCGGCCACGCGCCGGGCCCAGTGGTTCGCGTCGCGCTGCCCGGTCAAGCTCGTCAACTACGAGCTGCTGACGCGCGACGAAGACTTTGTCAGCGATCCCGACATCCACTTCGACATCGTCGTTCTTGACGAGGCCCAGCGCATCAAGAATCGCGACGGCAAGACCGCGCGCATCGTGCGCTCGATTTCGCGCGACCGGAGCTGGGCGATGTCGGGTACGCCAATCGAAAACCGCGTCGACGATCTCGTCAACATCTTCGCCTTCGTCGATCCCGAACGCATCCCGCCCGACACGCCGGCCAAGCTGCTGCCGGAGCTGACGCGCGATGCGATCTTGCGCCGCGTCAAAGAAGAGGTGATGACCGACATGCCGGGCAAGGTCATCCAGGACGTCTACATCGATCTTTCACCCGCCCAGCGCGCCAGCTACGACCTCGCCGAGAAGGATGGCATCATCCATCTCAACGAGCTGGGCGAGACCATTACCGTGCAACACGTCTTCGAACTGGTGCTGCGGCTCAAACAGATTTGCAACTTCGACCCACGAACCGGCGACAGCTCGAAGATGGAACAGCTCGTCGCCGATATGGAGGAGGTCGCGGAGAACAATCGCAAGGCGATCGTGTTCTCGCAATGGGTCGAACCGCTCGAAGCGATGGCGGCGGCACTCGCGCCGTATGGGCCGCTGCAGTACCACGGCAAAATTCCGCAGCGCGAGCGCCAGCCGATCCTCGATCAGTTCAAGTCTGATCCGACCAAGCACGTGATCCTCATGAGCTATGGCACCGGCAGCGTCGGGCTCAACTTGCAATTCACGAATTATGTCTTCCTCTTCGATCGCTGGTGGAACCCTGCAATCGAGGATCAGGCGATTAACCGCGCCCATCGCCTGGGGCAGAAGGAGACCGTTTTCGTCAAGCGCTTCATCTGTCAGAACACGATCGAGGGGCGCATCGCAGAGGTGCTGGAGAAGAAGCGACAACTCTTCGAGGAGCTGATCGGCCAGAACGGGCCGCCGTCCTTGAGCCTGAATGAGGATGAAATCTTCGGCCTGTTCAATGTCAAGCCGCGACCGAAGCGAGCGGCGTAACTTAATCCGCCTCGGCAATCACGCGCCGCACCAGCACGCGCAGCTTCTTCTCGGCCGCATTGGCGGTCGCAATGATGTCCGGCAGATACGCGGGCTCCAGCGCGTCCGGCAGGCACATGTCCGTGATCACCGACAGGCCGAGGATGTGCATGCTCGCATGCACGCCGACGAGCACCTCCGGCACCGTCGACATGCCGACCACGTCGGCGCCGATCCCGCGCAGGAAGCGATATTCCGCCCGCGTTTCCAGGTTCGGCCCCGGCACCGCGACGAACACCCCCTTGTGACAGGCGATCTTTTCCTCCAATGCAATGCGCTGCGCGAGCTTGAGCAGGCCGATGTCATACGGATGGCACATGTCCGGAAAACGCGGGCCGAGGCGTTCGTCGTTCTTGCCGATGAGCGGGTTATCGCCGAGAAGGTTGATGTGGTCTTCGATCAGCATCAGGTCGCCTTTGGCCCATTGCGGGTTCATGCCGCCGCAGGCGTTGGAGACGATGAGGATGCCGCAGCCCATCGCTTTCATGACGCGGACGGGAAACGTGATTTGCTTCAGGCTGTAGCCTTCGTAGAAGTGGAAGCGCCCCTCCATGGCCATGACCTGCTTGCCGCCGAGGGTGCCGCACACGAGCCGGCCGGCGTGCGATTCGACCGTTGACATCGGGAAATGCGGGATGTCGCCATAGGCGATTTTGACGGCGTCCTGGATCTCCTCGGCGAGCCCGCCCAGGCCGGTGCCGAGAATGATGCCGATCTTCGGAGCGCCGGTCCAGCGCGATTGGACGACCGCTTTCGCTTCTTCGATT
>DASRSQ010000976.1:0-4731 GCA_035656475.1 Gemmataceae bacterium
CTCTCAAGGTGCCGCCGCTCGCATCAAAAAGGACGAGGCAGACGCCCAGGCGCGCCGGCAAGCGGTCCGCTATCTGGGCACCGTCGATTGCAGCCGCTGGCCCGAAGCGGAAGCAGCGCTGATCAACGCCTTGCGCGGCGATCGCAACGAATGCGTTCGCCTCGAGGCGGCGCTGGCCCTGCGCAACGGCTGCTGCTGCACGGTGAAGATTCGCCGCGCCCTGGAAATGACGATCATCGGTAAGGCGGACAAGTTCCCGCCCGAGCGTTCGGAGCGCGTGAAGGCGGCAGCAGCCGACGCGCTGGCGCACTGCCCGCCGGAAGAGGAAATCTTCGAGGGGCCCGCGCCGATACCCGAGACGATCAAGAAGGCGTCGCTGCAGCAGGCGATGAATCATTACACGAGCCCGCCAGCCCCGATGCAGACTGTGGAGACAATGCCCAACTCGCGCGGCCTGCTGGTGCTGATGCAGCAACGCTTCGCCGTGCAGACAGCCAACGCGAGCATGCCGACGGCCAATTCCCCCTACCATCGTCCGGGATCGCTGAGCGGCATCGTGGCGACGGCGTTGAGTGGTCGCCCGGAATACACGCCACCCCCGCCGCCGGTGCGTGACACTCGCCCGATCACGACCGCCGAAAATCGCCCGATCGCGCCGATGCCGACCGCGCCGACCAATGTCGACTGGCGTCCCGCATCGCAGTTGCCGCGCGGCCCGATCGCGACGTTCGCCACGCCGACGACGCTGGGCCAGCCGCGCGAATCGAGCGGCTGGGTCACGATCGAACCGGGCCGGCCTTGAGCTGAGTAGCAATCTCCCCAAACCTCCTCGGTCCCACGCTCTTCTGCGTGGGACCGCACTTTGCGCACCGCTCCTGCGGTGCGGACAGGATCTCTTGCGGTGGCGCGATGACTTCGCAAGTGATCCGGTGCGCACCGCGGGAGCGGTGCGAAGCAGTGCGTTCCCCACGCGGAGCGTGGGAACGAGGAGCGCGCGAGAGATTGCGGATTTCGGATTTGTTTCGGATTTCGGATTTCAAGATAATGACATCAACCTATCGAAGCAAAGGGGTTGATGATGTCCTCTCCATCGCCGATTGAAGATCTCAATGCGTTCCACATTTCCGGCCAGCAATTCGATCGCGCCATCGGCTACATGCCACACCTCAAGCAGGGGCTGATCGAATATCTCAAGAGGCCGCACCGCACCGTCATCCTCGAATTCCCCATCGTCATGGACGACGGCAGCGTCCGCACCTTCACCGGCTATCGCGTGCTGCACAACCAAGTACGCGGCCCCGGCAAGGGGGGCATCCGCTACCATCCCGACGTCAGCCTCGACGAGGTCCGCGCCCTCTCCGCGTGGATGACCTGGAAGTGCGCCGTCATCGATGTCCCCTTCGGCGGCGCCAAGGGCGGCGTCGCCTTTCATCCCAAGGATCACTCCGAAGGCGTCGTCCGGAAGATCACGCGCCGCTACATCTCGGAGCTCGGCGACTTGATCGGCCCCTACACCGACATCCCGGCCCCGGATCTCTACACCGACGCGCGCACCATGGCGTGGATCTATGACACCTACAGCATGATGCATCCCGGCCGCAACAACCTCGGCGCGGTGACGGGCAAGCCGCTCGACATCGGCGGCTCGTTCGGCCGTGAGGAAGCAACTGCGCGCGGCTGCCTGTTCGCTGCCGAGCGCGCCCTCGTCCGCGGCATCGTCAACGATCGCGACGGCGTCGACGGCGCTCGCGTCGTCGTCCAGGGGTTCGGCAACGCGGGAGGCAACGCCGCCAAGCTGTTTCAGGAAGCCGGCGCCCACATCATCGCCGTCAGCGATTCGCAAGGCGGCGTCATCCACGAGAGCGGCCTCGATCTCAAGGCCATCCGCGCCCACAAGACGAAGACCGGCAGCGTCGTCGGCGCCCTCAACACGCGCACCATCACCAACGCCGACCTACTCACGCTCGATTGCGACATCCTGATTCCGGCGGCCCTCGAGAACCAGATCCGCGCCGACAACGCCCACGCGATCCAGGCCCGCATGATCTGCGAAGCCGCCAATGGGCCGACGACTCCGACCGCCGACCGCATCCTGCAAGAACGCGGCATCCCAGTCCTGCCCGACATCCTCGCCAACTCCGGCGGCGTCTGTGTCAGCTACTTCGAATGGGTGCAAAACAACGAAAACGAGCAGTGGGACCTGGAGGAGGTCAATCACAAGCTGCGCACGAAAATGGAACGCGCCACCGACGCCGTCATCGAAAAGCAATCGCAGATCAACCGCAACGGCCACGCATCGGAACCAGTTGACCTGCGCACCGCCGCCCTGATCGTCGCCATTGATCGCGTCGCCGAGGTCGCCCTGAAGCGAGGCATCTGGCCGTGATCGCGTTCATACCAACCCGAAGCGCGAGGAGGGATACTACCCGACGTCTTCATTTCCACGGTGGCGGGTCGGTGAGCAAGCGCTCAAAAATGATCCGCGTGAATTTTTGGCCGCGAAACAGGAAGACGATGCGGTAGGAGAACCGCGTTTTTCGAGGACGGGGAAATCAGATCGAATCAAGGCATCAATTGGCCGGCGGTTGCGTAAGATCTGTGGCGGATTGAACGCCCGAGGCGGCTTCGGGAAGAATCCCCATGCGGGCATAGATCGGTCGGATCAGCGTGCGCAGATACGGGAGTCGAATCGCGAACATCACCGCCCCCGCCATACATGCAAAGCCGCCTACCATGACCGTGTTGGCGGCTCCGATCCAACCCGCCAGCGCGCCGGCGAAAAGGCTGCCAAATGGCGACATGCCCAGGAAGGCCATGCCAAAATAGCTCATCACCCGTCCACGTTTGTCTTCGTCCACAATGGTCTGCAAGATCGTGTTGCTCGCGGCCATACTCACCATCATGCCGAATCCCGTAAGCAACATGAGAGTAAGGGACAGCCAAAGGACGGTTGAGAAAGCGAAGCCCACCAGACCGACGCCGAAAATAAACGTGGCTATCACGATGGCGTTTCCCAGTCCCAAGACCGATCTCCGAGAGGCAAGGTACAACGCGCCAATCAACGCCCCGACTCCCGATGCTGCCGAGAGAAAGCCGAGTGCGTATGGCCCACCCTGAAGAATGTCGGCGGCAAATATCGGCATCAGCACGGTGTACGGCATTCCCATGAAGCTGACGAGGGCCAACAGCAGCAGGACCGTGCGGATCGGCGCGAAGCCGAAGGCATAATGGAACCCTTCCAACATTCCGTGCCACATCGGTTGCGGATGATGTCTCACCTCGCGGGCCGGTAACCGCATCGCCAGGAGTGCCAACACGACGGCCACATAGCTGATGGCGTCAAGGAGAAAGCACCAACCTTCACCGGCGAGAGCAATCAGGAGTCCCTCCAGGGAGGGTCCGATCAAGCGAGCGCCATTTACCAAGGATGAATTCAACGCGATGGCATTCGAGAGATCCTCCTTGCGAGCGATCATCTCGACGAGGAACGCCTGCCGCGCAGGCATGTCGAAGGCGTTGATCACGCCCTGAAACAAGCTCAAGGCGACCACCTGCCAGATCGTCGCGGTCCCCGGTTCGCCGCGAAATGCCACCGCTGCCAATAGTGCTGACTGGATCAACGATAGTATCTGAGTGAGAACAAGGAGGCGATGCCGGTTCCACCGATCAACAAGCACCCCAGCAAAGGGCGTCAGGAAAAACGACGGAACCTGACCGGCGAACCCAACGATGCCAAGCAGTAACGCAGAGTCAGGACCGCTCAGACGAAATACGAGCCAGCCGGTGGCCACACGGGTCATCCAAGTGCCAATCAAAGAGATGCCCTGGCCAACGAAGAACAGTCGGTAATTGCGATGAGCGAGCGAACGTGCCATCGACCGCCAAGCGGACGCTGGTTCCTGATTTGCTTCCTCGCTCATGAGATTCCTTCTGAGGACTCAGTTCCATGCCAGTCTGGCGCGAGTATTCCAGTAATCGGTCGGCGGCTCGACCAGTGCGGCGAGTAATCGCCCCGCATCCTTGTCCCATTGCAGATCCAGCGCGGCAAGGTTCGACCGCAGTTGATCCACGTTGGCAGCACCGCTCAACACCACGTCTGCCCAAGGCTGGGCAAGAACTGCGGCCAGCGCTAACGCATCCAAACGAGTGCCAAGGCGGGCAGCACCCATCGTCAGCATCTCTCGCTTGGCCGCGAAGGATGGATCGTCATTACGGTCGGTAAGGCGACCGTTCGCCAACGCTTCCTTGATGATTACGCCCACGCCCACATCATGCGCCACTTGCAGAGCGGAACCTGCCGATTGTTCAAGAACGTTCCACGTTGCCTGGACGCAATCGAACAATCGCTTGCCGTTCACGGAAACGTCCAATGCCCGGCGCAAAATCTCGGCCTGATTGGGGCCGGTCAACGTGAGGCCGATCTTCAGTCCGCCCCTGCTCAGGCGGGCCAGTTCATCCAGCACTTCACGGTTTTCCAGAACACCGCTTTCCAGCGTTGCAGAATGAATCTGGTAGAGGCTCAAATGCGAGCCGAGGACTTGTTTGCTCTCGCGGCTTTGTCGGCTCAGTGTTGCGAGCGAATGATCCTTCACTTCATGCTTGTCGGCTCGGACCTTCCAGTCAGCGGTGTAGGTGTAGCCCCATTTTGATCCGATTGTCGCCGTTGCGGCAGGGATCTGCCGCGATTCAAGCCAACTCGCCAGAAATGTCTCCGCTCGGCCATACGAGCGA
>DASRSQ010000977.1:0-3828 GCA_035656475.1 Gemmataceae bacterium
GCTCTGTGATCTCCAAATCCTCTGTGGTTGCTTCCTGTCAGCGACTGCACCCCCGCCGTGAATTGCATCTGCTGCCTCGCGTAGACCTCGCCTGGCAAGCAGGGTAGAATCTGGGCATGGATTCCATGTCCAAGGAAAGGACTCCCTCATGCAGACTCGTCATCGTCTGATCTGCCTTTCGATTCTGCTTCTCTCCGCGTTGTCCCTCGGTGCGGTGTCGATCAGCGCTCCACGAGATGCGGACAATCCGAACGTTCGCTTCGGCATGCCGAGCCTGGCCAAGGCGGATTCGAACCATCGCGACGATTATCTCATCGCGCGATCGCAGTACGTGCTGAGCTACAATGCGACCACGCGCACGCCGAACTGGGTGAGCTGGACACTGCGGCGTTCGGACATTGGAAAGGCGAAACGCGGCGACTTCGAGCCCGATACGTCGCTGCCTGCGGGTTTCATCCGGGTTACCGCCGGCGTCTACACCAAGAGCGGCTTCGATCGCGGGCACATGTGCCCTGCACAGGATCGGTCGAGCGATCAAGCCGATATGGACGCCACGTTTCGCATGACCAACATCATCCCGCAATCGCCGGCGCTCAATCAGCATGCCTGGGAACGCCTCGAATCCTACTGTCGAACGCTGGCCAAGGACCACGCGCTCTACATCAGTTGCGGACCGCATGGCACCGGCGGCGAAGGCAAGAATGGGCACGCGAACGAGATCGGTACCGACAAAGTCAAGGTGCGTGTACCCGCGAAGGTGTGGAAGGTAATCCTCGTCTTGCCGGACGAGGATGCCGAGCCGCGCAGGAATACACGTACCATCGCGGTCATCATGCCGAACGATCAGAGCGTGGGCGACGACTGGGCTCGATATCGCGTCTCGGTGCGCGAGGTGGAAAGGCTGACCGGCTACAAGTTCTTTCGCAAGGTCGACCCGGACATTGCCGCGGCGATCAAGCGAGATCCAGACACGGTCAAGGTGAGGACTCCGAAGACGAAGGCCAGGCCATGACGAAATCAGTATTCGACGAACTGACGCAGGCAACCAAGGGACTGCTGTACATCAGCGAGACCGATGCCGAGCTGACGCCGATCACTTTCGCCGCGGGGGCCATCGACGCCAAGCTGGTGCGCAAGGTGGCTGGCGTCAAAGCCAGTACGCGCGTGGAGGAATCGAGCCTGGACGAGTTCTTCCGCGTCGTGCCTGCGGAGGACAAGGCAAAGTTCGCCAAACTCGCAGTTGTGCTCAAGCGGCTGGACGGCATCAAGGTTTTCAAGGTCGGCGACGAGCCCGAAAAGCAGCTGTTCGTCGTTGGTAAGGATGAGGAAGGCGCCCTGGTGGGACTGCATACGATCGTCGTCGAGACGTGAGCGGAGGGCCTCCCACCGACGTGACAGGGAGGGCGAGGCTCCCGCCGAGCCGGAAGTATCAAAACGCTTGCCGAAGCCATCCATCTCTGCGAGGATTGGCTCGGCAGGAGCCTCGCTCTCCCTCGTGTTCAGAGTCGCATTGTTCAGGTTTGTTATCAACACTTCGCCAGGCCATTGAAATCGCTCCCCCCTTACACTTCACGCTGCAAAATTCATCCTAATGTGCCTGACTCGACGGAGCCGCCGCAGGTTACGATTTTGCCGTGCCTGTGCAATTTCGTTGATCGGATCGACCGTTACGACCGGACCCTGGTTTTCACAAAAGCGCAGGAAAACATTCAATTTCGTTGGCTCGGCTCGTTAGGATGACCTAGATAGCACGTAGGCGGATGGGACGCACCCTCACCCCCGTTTGCCCGCTGGGCAAGCGAAATTGCCGAGGTCAAACAATGATGAAAGTAAAACCGTTCAAAGGCTTCGTAAAGTCGTGTTGTCTGGTGGCGTCGAACGCCCGCTATCCGGCCGCCGACCTGTACCTGACCTACGTCAACTGGTGCATCAACCGCAAGGTGACGGTGTACGATCAGTTCTCGTTCCTCGAGATGCTGCAAAGCCAGGGCTTCGTGTACAACGCCTGCCCAGGCAAGTCGTATTTCGAAGGCATCGCCGTCCTGCCGCACTATCGCGTGGTTTGAAAAAAGAACCCGCGGGCATATACCCGTATTCCCGCGGGCGATTTGTGCTGGTTTGCACACGCCGACGTTCTCCGTTTGGTTCAGGTCTCAAATCTGATAGCCGCCCGCTTTGCGATTAGGTCATCTCTGCGTCAGCCGCTTCGATAAAATACCTCCTCGTTCCCTCGCTCTGCGTGGGAACGCGCTGCTTCGCACCGCTCCCGCGGTGCGGACAGAATCTCCGCATTAGCGCAACGCTCTCGCCAGACGTCGCTCGCACCGCAAGAGCGGTGCGTGGAAATGCGTTCCCACGCGGAGCGTGGGGACGAGGAGAAGTCATATGAAACCGACTGATATCCGCATCGACGACGTGTCGTTTGCCTACGAAGACTTCCGCTATCGCACGCCGATCAAGTTCGGCGGCGTCGCGCTCGACCGAGCCAGCGTCCTCAATGTCGAGGTCGCTGTGCGGACGCGCGCCGGCAAAAGCGGACGCGGCTTCGGCTCGATGCCGATGGGAAATGTCTGGTCGTTTCCGTCGAAGACGCTGACCTACGACCAGACGCTCGGGCTCATGAAGGCGGTCGTCGAACGCGTGGCCAACATCACGCGACGCTGCACCGAGGTCGGTCATCCGATCGATCTGACGTGGACGCTCGAGCATGAATATGTCAAGGCGGCGCGCGAGGTATCCGCCGAGATCCCGGTGCTGTGCACGCTCGTCTGTGCCAGCTCGTTCGATGCTGCTCTGCATGACGCCTTCGGCAAGGTTCACGGCCTCAACTGCTATCACACCTACGGCGTCGATTTCATGAATCACGACGTCGGCCATTATCTCGGCGCCGACTTCAAGGGCGACGCTCTCGACCGCTATGTCCGCAAGTCGCCGCAGCCGAAGATGCCGCTCTATCACCTGATCGGCGCCCTTGATCCGCTCGAGGAAAAGGACATCGTCCAGCGCGTCGGCGACGGCCTGCCCGAGACGCTCGGCGAATGGATTCGCAAGGATGGCCTGACCCACCTCAAGATCAAGCTCAACGGCGACAACCTCGACTGGGATGTCGGGCGCGTCGTCAACATCGATCGCGTCTGCGAAGCAACCCAGACCGAGCGCGGCATCCGCCAGTGGTGGTATTCGCTCGATTTCAACGAAAAGTGCCCCAATGTCGCCTACCTGCTCGAATTCCTGCAACAGGTGAAGGCAAAGCGCTCCGCCGGCTTCGAGCGCATCCAGTACATCGAACAACCGACGGCGCGCGATCTGAAGGCGAATCGGCAAAACGTCATGCATGAGGCATCGAAGGTGCGGCCCGTCGTCATCGACGAATCGCTGATCGATCTAGAAAGCCTGCTGCTGGCGCGCGAGATGGGCTACACCGGCGCTGCCCTCAAGGCGTGCAAGGGACAGACGCAATCGCTGCTTATGGCGGCGGCCGCGCAAAAGCTCGGCATGTTCCTGTGCGTGCAGGACCTGACGTGTGTCGGCGCGTCGCTGATCCATTCCGCGGGACTCGCCGCCCATGTCCCCGGCGTCGCCGCCATCGAATCGAATGGCCGGCAATATTGCCCGATCGCGAACGAGCCATGGGCGAAGTCGCATCCCGGCATCATGTGCATCACCGATGGCACGATGGCAACCGAGACGCTGACCGGGCCCGGCTTGAGCGCAACGCCGTCGATGATTTAGTCTAATGGATCAAGATTCGGAATTGTGCCGGCGGGAGGGCGAGGCGGGCGAGGCTCCTGCCGAGCCATCGGCTTCGGAAACTTGCCATACGAGCGG
>DASRSQ010000978.1:0-5088 GCA_035656475.1 Gemmataceae bacterium
TCGTTCGATCGCGGCTATCTCTCCCCCTACTTCGTCACCGATCCACAGAAGATGGAATGCGATCTCGAAGATCCGTTCATCCTCATCTACGAAAAGAAGATCTCCAACAACAAGGACATGGTCCCCGTCCTTGAAAAGGTCGGTAAAACCTCGTATCTGCAGGCCGGTTTGCTGCCGTACCTGGAACAGGAAAGCGTCGGCTACCGCGTGCTGCGCGATCGTTCGCCGCAGCAGACCTCGGTCACGGAGCGGGAATATCCGCTCCTGATCTTGCGTTGCACCGGCGACCTGGCGGGGCAGGTCGCCGACGCGCTCAGCGTTTTCTGCGCTCAACCGTTGACGTACACCACGCCCGCCGGCGCCCAGGTAACGGTCGATCTGCCGAATATCCTGCACCTGGCCGTCACGGGCAGGCCGCTGGCGAAATCCGCAAGCAGCACCGCGATTCAAGAGACCGCCGCTCCCGGCGCGACCGCTGCGGAGACGCTGACATTACGTGAAATCTGGCAATCCCTCAGTGGCGACACGAAGCTGCTCGGCGCGGCACTCGACGCGATCACACGGGCGCTGCCGTTCGAGCTGGTCATCCCGATCGATCAGGGGGAGGAGCTGCTGACGCAGGTAAACTCGCCGATGCAGCAGACGCGCCGCCAGAAGGCGCTCGACATGCTGATGCAACTCGCCGGCACGGCTGCGCGGTGCAAGATCGTGTTCACGCTGCGCTCGCAATATCTCGGACAGTTGCTGAGCCTGCTTCCCGACGACCGAATGCCAGCCGGCTGGCATGGGTTCTACCTGCGCCCGCTGACCGAGAGCGAGATGGTCGACGCGCTCTTGTGGCCGACCAATCGCGACGAGGTGCCGTACGGGGACGACGTGCCGTATTTGCGTTATCGGTTTGTGTTTGAAGAAGGCTCAGCACAGCAAATCGTGGCGGATGCGATCGAGGCAGCCGACAGCGCCGGCCATGGGCCGCTGCCGATCGTGCAGGCGGCCGGCGCGCTGCTTTACCAGAAACAGGTCGTCGACAAGCGCCAGCAGATCGTGCGCGTGGGCGATCTCAAGGATTCGGGAGGAGTCCGAAATGCCCTGAGCAAATACTTCGACCTCGCGGTGCTGAAGCTTCCCCATGGGAAGCAATCGCAGGCCGCCCTGCGCACACTGATCGGCAAGCTCTACACCAGTCACGCCGACGGCACGCTGAGCCGCGATCTCGCGCCTGCAAGCGATCTCAAGGACTACTGGCACGGCAGCACCCCCGTCGAGGACATCGTCGACGAGGCGGCGGAAAAACTCGGCCTGTTCGACATCCAGCGGCTCTTCATCGGCGGCGAAGCCGACACCTACGTGAGCCTGGCCCAGGACAGCCTGGCCCGCCTGGGGCGGACCATCGACAGCGAACGGGACATGGAGGCTTATGGTAAGAGCAAGATCATCGACACCTTGTGGGTCATGATCCCGCTGGCCTTCCTGTGCGCGACCCTGACGTTCTGCCTGACGCGCAATTATTTCCCAAGCCAGGCCGGACCGATGGAGGCCGAAATCGAGAAGGAACTGCAAACGCGGGAACAACAGGCCCGCGTGGAGGCCGTGGTGAAGATGCGCCGACCGATCTATTACGGTCAGCTCGCTCAGGCCGAGCAGGCGCTCCAGGCGGAGAACGCGGTGCGCGCTCGCCAGATCCTCTTCAGCCAGCCCGCCATGATCTCGTTCCTCGAGAAAAAAGACGCCAAGGCGGCGGACCTGCGCGGCTTCGAATGGCGCTATCTCTGGAAAAACTTGAACGGCGAACGGCATGCACTCGCGGGCCAGCGAGGCGCCGTCAACGCGGTGGCGGTCAAAGGGCAGTATGTCGCCACTGCCGGGCCGACGACGGAATCCAAGAACGACGGCACGATCCGTATTTGGAACCGTAGTACGGGCCAAGTCATCGCGCTCATGCCGGGCAAGGCGGCGCCCGTCAACGCGCTGGCCTTCTCACACAACGCCAAGCTGCTCGCGTCTGCTGGCGCCGACAAGGTCGTTCGATTGTGGGACCTCAGCAATTTCAAAGACAACGAGTACATAGAGATCACCAAGGAAACCAAGGTGCTAAACGGCCACACCGACGCCGTGTTGGCTCTCGACATATACCCCGACGGCGAGACTCTCGCGTCCGCCAGCGCGGACAAATCGGTGATTTTGTGGGATGTCTCCAGTGGAAAGCCAAGGCATACGCTGAAGGAACATAGCGCTGCCGTCAATGCCGTCGTCTTTGAGAGCAAAAAGACCCTCGCCAGCGCTGGCGCGGACGGACAGCTCATCTTGTGGGATACCGAAAACGGCAAGAAGCGCCAGGCGATCAAGACGGAGTATCAAACGATTGCCGCCCTCGCGAAGCCGCCGGGCGGCAAGCTCGTGGCAACCGGTGGCGTCGAAATCAAAGACGGGGTTCCGCAGGGGACGATTCGCTTGTGGCAGGTCGACGACGGGAAGGAGACTGGCAAACCGATCCACCATGGCGCATCAGTTCGCGCTCTTGCCTACCTGTGGGGCCCCGAGCCGATCATCGTCTCCGGCGGGAGCGATCACGTGCTCCGTGCATTCAATGTTGACACCGGCAAGCAGATTCGCCGCTGGCTCGGGCATCTCGGGGAGATCACCAGCGTCGCCACCTTGGGCGACGACATCGTCACCGGCAGCGTTGACGGACTGGCGAAGGTGTGGGATAGCCGCCACGCCAGTGGCCCGCAGGTCCTTCATGCACACGACGACTGGGTGCAGGCTGTTGCTCTCCATCGCAAAAATAGCTTGCTCGCTACGGGTGCCCGCGATGGCACGGTCAAGCTCTGGGATCCGGTCAATTTGCGAATGCTCAAGGAATTGCCGAAGCACGCCGGCGCGGTGACCTCTGTAGCGTTCTCGCATCATGGCGATCGCACCCTGCTAGCCGTCGGCACGCGCAATGCCAAGAACGAAGGGGAGATCAAAATCTGGCAACTCGACATCGAGACTGCAACGGTTAAAGATATCAACACGCTCAAAGAGCACACCAAGGGGATCACCTGCCTGGCGTTCAATCCGCATGCCGACCGGGCGGATGTGCTCCTTTCCGGCAGCGCCGATCACACGGTCAAGGTTTGGGACATCACGACCGGCAAGGCCAAGACGCACGCCCGGCACAAGGACGAGGTCCGCTGTGTCGCGTTTGATGCCGATGGCAAGCTGTTCGGCTCGGGCGGCAAGGACGCGCTCGTCTGCCTTTACACCCTGGACAAGGACCAGGCCTGGACCATTCCCGACCTGCACCTGAACTCGGTCGAATCGATCCTGCTCGTGCCGACTGGCATCACGGAACAGGTGAGCGATCTTCCGATTCATCTGATCACGGGCAGTGCGGACCTGACCTTCAAGCGATCGTTCTACTTCATGGTGGAAAACGGCCCCGCCGAGCAGAAGGCGGTGCTATCATCCCGCCCGCACTCCCAGCCGATCACTTCCGCGCTGCACAACGGCGCCGGTACGAGCGATCTGCTCGTGACTGCGAGCTGGGACGGAACGATCAAGCTGTACGACTATGCCAATGAGCGTTTCACGCTCCTCGGGCACCATGGCGCCGTGCGCGGCATCGCCATGGCGTCCGACCAGTCGTTCCTGGCCTCCGTCGGCAACGATGGCACGCTCCGCTTCTGGCGCGCCGACCAGGAACGCGGTCAACCGAAAGATGGCAAGAAGTAAAATGAGCCGCGACGGTGAGGGCGTGTTCCCTGACCGTCGCGGCTCATCCATTTCTGTTGCGCACGCATCTCACTTCGGCAGCGGCGCAGGCGGTTGCCGGAATTGGTCCGGCGTCCAGGTATACTCCACCTGCTGAATCAGCGGCTGCTGTTCCGGGCGTTTCAGCGTCAAGAGTTGCGGCTCGGCGTACACGAAGTGCGGCGTACCGTGGCTTTCCTGATAGGCGACGAGCAACTGCACTCTCTTGACACGCGGATCATACGTTTCCCACGGCAAGAACAGCGTGTAGCCCATGCCGACGATGTCGTTCCGCTTCAACAGCTTCAGGTTGTCCTTGTCGAAGCGCCAGTCCGCAAGCTTGCGTCCTTCGGAACCGGGCGTTTCGTCGATGAGTTCGGCGAAGATCATGCCGTCGGCCTCCACCATTCCCTTGACCTGCTCGCAGCCAAGCCAAACGCGGCCGGCCAGGCCCGGCATGGGACGGCCGCCATTTTCCGAGTTCGCGGCAAGGTAGATCTGGTCCTTCCACATTGCCGTTACTTCGTTGACCGGCGGCGACGACGGGCTGTAGCAGCCACACGTCTGCATGATCCCGCAACCGCTCGATACCGTCAGCAGCACGCCAGTCAAAAGAAGCGCGCTCAGACGCAATGCACTCAGCGAGCGTTTGATTCGGATCAGGGCAGAAAACATGACAAGTCTCCTTCCATGGACACGTGACTGCATAAGCCGCGGTGCGTCGATCCGCGATTTCGGCGCATCGGTGGACGATTCGTGCCCAGATGCTCCAACTCAACGTCGGAAACGGCTGACATTCGGCACCCCTCTCCCCCAGTACTCTGGGGGAGAGGGGGAAGTCCTTTGCAGACGCATGTAGCATTCGCAAGAGACTCTGAGCCCCCTCACCCCAACCCCTCTCCCCCAGAGTACTGGGGGAGAGGGGCGTTGCGAGCGACACCTGTACCGACGATCTGGTTCCTATGGGCCTATTACTTCTTGTTGTCGGAGTAGTAATTCGTTTGCGACGGCAGCAACAGCGGGCCGTCCGGCACCACGTCGGGACGCGAGATGCTTGGCTGCGTCGACACGGGCGAAATCGTCGGACGCCCCTGCACCGGCGCCACCGGCAGATCCCGCATCGGAAGCTCGACTTGCGGTCCCGTAGGCAGCCTCATTCCCGCTCCGCCGATCGGGATCGGCATGGAAGCGGTACCGGCCACGCCGACATTCACCGTCGGTGCATTCGCGGGCACGTTCGTCGCGTTCACGTTCGCCTGTGCACCGGCAATCGCCTGCACCATATTTGCCTGTTGCACGGCATTGCTCGGCTGGTTCGCCGGCGACGAGCGTGCGCTGGGCACGTTCACGCTG
>DASRSQ010000979.1:0-2537 GCA_035656475.1 Gemmataceae bacterium
GCGGATCGTGCACTGGTCAATCCAAAGGACGTGCCCGAGCCGGCGCTCAGGCGCATGTTGGCGGCGAATTATCGGCTCGGCGGCAAGAAAAATGCCCAGGCGCTCGTGATGGCGGCGACTCGCTCCGACGTTCCGGTGAGCCTGCGCGAGGAATCGCTTAAATGGCTGCAGACCTGGGAGAAGCCATCCGGGCGCGACGTGATCGTCGGCCTCTGGCGTCCAATGTCGCCGCGGCCCGGCGCCGATGTGGCCGAGGCGCTGCGGCCGGCGCTGGCGAGCCTGATGACCGGGCCGGACAAGATTCGCACCGAAGGGGCCAAGCTCGCCGCCAAGCACGGCATGAAGGAGATCGGCCCCGCCCTGCGTGATCTCGTCAAAGACAAGAAGCGCGCCGCCGGCGTCCGCATCGAGGCGCTCAAGGCGCTCGAAACGCTCAAGGACGCCAACCTGGAGATGGTCGCGAAGGCGGCGATGAGCGACGCCGACGCGCGTGTACGCACGCAGGGCCGGCGCATCGTCCTGCTCAAGGCGCCGAAGGCCGAGGCAGTCGATGCGCTCAAGACGACGCTCGAGTCCGGCGCCGTCGTCGAGCGCCAGGGGGCCCTGCACCTGCTCGCGGACCTGAAAACGCCGGAAGGGGACAAGCTGCTCGGACACTGGGTCGATGAGCTGGTGACGAAGAAGGCGCCGCCGGAAATCTCTCTGGACATCCTGCTGGCGGCAAAGTCGTCCAAGGATCCGGCGATTGCCAAGAAGCTGGCGGCTTATGAGGCGACGCGCGACCTGAAGAATCCGATGTCGGTCTATCGCGAATCGCTCGTCGGCGGCGACGCCGACAATGGCCGGCGTGTGTTCCTCGAGAAGTCCGAGCTGTCGTGCGTTCGCTGCCACAAGCTCAATGGCGTCGGCGGCGAAGTCGGGCCGGACTTGACGCACGTGGCCAAGGTGCAAAAACGCGATTACCTGCTCGAATCGATTGTCGATCCGAACAAGCAGATCGCCAAGGGCTTCGAGAGCGTGGTCATCATGACGCAGACCGGCTTGACGCACACGGGCATTCTCAAGAGCGAGGACGCCAAGAGCGTCCGCATCATGACCGCCGAGGGACAGCTTTTGACGATTCCGAAAACCGAGATCGACGAGCGTTCGCGCGGCCCGTCGGCGATGCCGAGCGACCTGGCGACGAAGATGTCGCGCACGGAACTGCGCGACCTGGTCGAATTCCTGTCCAGTTTGAAATGACGTTGATGAAGAAGCCAGCGCCGAAACCGTTGCCGAAACCACCTGCACCGCCCCCCGGTCGGCGCTGGCTGCTTGCTGCGATGCTGTGCCTGTTGATTGCCAGCATCACGTGGGCGGTGTTCGAGTTCATCGTCTGGAATCGGCTCCCCGCAAACCTGGTCGGCACCTGGGAGGTCACCGATGGCCCGGAGGTGGGCTCCGTCGTGGAGTTCCACCGCAGCGGCAAGATGATCGGCCATGTCAACCAGAATGGGAATCTTAGCCTCGTGCGAGCAATGGTTCGCGTCGAGGGGAACAAGCTCTATTCCACGACCTGGCATCCGACGACCGGCCAGGAAATGACCACCGAACAAACCATTCAAACCATGACCGCACGCAATCTGGTCCTCGCAGACAAGAAGGGCACTGTCCTGAATTTTCGCAGAGTCAACGACTGAGGCCGTGACATTTCTGACGCCAATCCATCTTTCCACGTTTTCGCGAAAATGGTAGATTGCGGCAAAGGGACAATAGCCGCCCGGTAAGGATGCCGACGCATGCGCAAATACATTTCACTGATTCTTGCTGGCTCGATGCTGGCGCTGATGGTCTGCGGACCGATCGCCTACAAGTTCTGGTACGATCGCCAGTATCGCAATTTCCATGTCGTGCACGAGGGAGTGCTCTATCGCAGCGGGCAGCTGCCGCTGCCTCGCTTGAGGGAACTCGTGGCCACGCATGGATTTCGCACGGTAATCTGCCTGCGTGAAGGGGACAAGGATGACGACAAGAACGAGGAGACATGGGTGAAGGCGCGCGGGCTCAACTTCGTGCGCATCCCGCCGCGCGAGTGGTGGCCCGACAAGACCGGCAAGGTCCCCGGCGACGAGAGCTTGGCGCAGTTTCGCAAGGTGATGGACGATCCCAAAAATTACCCCGTGCTCGTGCATTGCTATGCCGGCATCCATCGCACGGGCATGATGTGTGCCGTCTATCGCATCGATTACCAGGGCTGGACGAACGAGGAAGCGATGTCCGAGATGCGCACGCTGGGCTACACGTTGCTCGACGATCACGAGGACGTGCTCGGCTACTTGATCCGCTATCATCCGCCGCAGGACGCGAAGGGAGTGCCGGCGATGCCGGCGAGATTCAGGAAGTGAAATGGCTCACTCAGGAGGCCTCCTTTGGGATGACCATCCTCCGGCGGCAAAAAGTCGCTGGACGAGACCATCCTTGCCAGCCGACGGTTGAGCTTTGCGTCGTGCCATGGTAAGGGCAATCATGAACCAAGCCGAGAAGCAGAGGCTAACGAG
>DASRSQ010000980.1:0-5716 GCA_035656475.1 Gemmataceae bacterium
CAGAATCATAAAGGCAGGGGGCAGTCCATAGGCGCCCTATGCCTTTATGATTTTGCCCCACATGATTTTGCCCACTCCCCGCATTCCTTTTACCGTTGTTGCACGAACACGTGGACGCCCTTCTTGTTGCTGACGATGACGTCGGGGTGGCCGTCGCCGTTCATGTCGGCGATGGCGAAGCCGGTGCCGATGCCGGAGTCGTCGTCGATGACGTGAGGCGTGAAGGTGACGAGACCTTCTTTGCCGCGCTTGGCCTGGAACCAGTACAGGTAGGCGGGATCGTTCGGGCCGGCATCGCCGCGCGGTCCATGAGCCCACCAGCGGCGGCCGGTGACGAAGTCCTTCATGCCGTCGCCGTCGATGTCCACCATGTGCAGGGCGTGCGTCTGCGACGGCAGCGAGAACTGGCCGCGATCGCCGATGAGCAGCGTGTACTGCACCTCGTTTTGCTCGAGCTTGACGGCGCCGACGCCAATCTCAAGGCCAGGCCGCACGAGATCGCGATCCTTCTCGTTGTCAGGCAGCAGCGACAGAGCGAATTTCTGCAGCGCCGGCATCTCTCCCTTCTTGACCACCTCGTTCGGATTGATGACGACGCGCTTCGACTGCACCACGAGCACCTTGCCCGGATATTTGCCGCCGATGTTTTCCTCCTTCGCGCCGGACTTGCCGATGCGCTCCGCGTGCTCGTGCGCCATCCGGCACAACTCCGGATTCGCCGCGAACGGCGAACGCTTGAAGTGATCGGTGCGGACCTTGCTAATCGCGTCGTAAAGCGACTTCTCTTCCTTGCTCAACTCCAGATTGGCTGGCAGCTTGGCGACCTCGAAGGGATTGAGAAAGACGTTTCGGCGGACGAAGTTGTTGCCGTCCTTCTGTTCGCTCCACCAGAAGCCGTAGTTATGGGCGCTGGTGGAGATGATGTCGGCCTTGCCATTGCCGGTCATGTCGTAGGTGAACATGTCGGAGCAAGCATCACTGATGTTGGCGGAATGAAATTTCCAGGGCGTACCGTTGACCTTGGCGGGCTGTTCCCACCAGCCTTGCGGGACGATGATGTCGACGCGGCCGTCGCCGTTGACGTCGCCATGGCCAAGGCCGTGCGAGAAGCGTTGGGTGCCGGGAATGCCTTTGCCCTTGGCCCAGGGGCCGCTGATCGAGATGCGTTGCCAGGGTTGCGTCGGATCCTTGCCGGGGACGAAGTAGCACATTTCGCCGCGGTCATCGTAGGTGCCTTTGCCATCTTCGCGTGGCGGGTTCCAGCCCATGACGAGCGTTTTCTTGCCGGTCTTAAAGAGATCGACGAATATGGGGGTTTCGTTGCAGGCGCTAGTGGCGAGGAGATGTTCTTTCCACTTGCCCCCTTTTTCGCCGGGGTTCTCGTACCAGAAGCACGGAGCGCCGGGGAAGGGAATGACGATGACGTCGACCCAGCCGTCACCGTTAAAGTCATCGGTGAAGCAGCAGAAGGATTGCGTATAGACGCCGAGATCCCACTTGCGATCGGCGCGGAGGATGTGGCGTTTCCATTCGCCGTTGGGATCCTTGGGGGCTTCGTACCAGCAATCTCCGACGATCACATCGGGCTTTCCATCCTTGTTGACGTCGGCAACGCCGGCGCCCTCGGAGCGGAAGTTGCGATCGAGGACGATCTTCTTCCAGGTAATCTTGCCTGCCTTGCGCTCCTGCGCATTGGACGTCAGCGCGATGACGAACCCGGTAAGCAGGAGAGAGGCGACGAGACATGAGGAGAGCTTCATCGGTAATCCTTGATGTCGAGAATATGTGTCGGTGTGAGTGTGATTATGGGAGATCGGCGCGACGGCTGCAAGCAGAAAGATAGCAGGTAGCCGGCAGCAGCTACCGGCTGCCTGCTACCGGCTTCTTCGGCTCCTCAAGTCGCCTCACGCGCACGGCTAGCCCAGATTTCTGGTGCGGAACAATCGGGCGGGTTTCGGGGTGAATTTTTCGTTTCCGCGCGTCCGATTTTTTGCGTATGCCCGGTCTGTGCGGTAGGATTTCGTCGGCAGCCAGCGCGATTTGGTAGCCCTTCGGAGTGCCTTGATGTCCAAGCAACTGATGGAAATTGTGCTGCCCCGCTTGGCCCGGCCTCTGTATCAGCACCTTGAGCAATTCCAGCTCGGCCGGCTCGATGAGCTGCAGTTCACCAAGAAGTTCGAGAAGGAATTGCAAAAGCAACATCACTGGCTGGCAAGGCGCGGCATCGAGGTGGCGAAGGCCGCCGTCGCGATTCATGCCGCCGTCATTGTCCTCAGCTTGCCTGGCTTACGCTCGGAAGCGAAAGAGTCCAATCTTCCGCTCGAAGTACTAGAAATGCGTGCCATCCGTGAAGCAGCGCAGGACGTGTCGCAGAATTACGGCATGTGCAAATCGAAAGCCGCCAACGCCATTGCTCGTCTGGTCGCTCGTTACGGAGAATAGCCCAACTTCGCCAGTTTCATCCCCCCAAGAATCCGAGCGCAACATCCTGTGATCGTATTCGATCACCGGTTGCATACTGGGTTTTTCTTCCGACAGCTCCTTCAAAAAAAATGGAACCAAATCCGAGATTTGTCGTCTAAGCGCCTACTGGTTTTCCAGATTGTTGCGGTGCTACCGCTGGCAATTTCGCCCCTCCGATGCTTGACTTTTTTGACTTTTCCCTTGCCATTCTGGAATCTGTGTTTTTAATAAGAGGAACATCCAGCCCCCACTTTTGGGTGAAGTCTGCCCGATACGGCCCGTGTGACCCGTGAACACCACTGCTCCCACTAATTCGCTTTCGGGCGACAAAGAGAATATTGCCGCCAACAAGGCAACGTTCGGCCTGGCCGTTTTCCTGTTGCTGCTCGCGGCCCTCTTCTATGATCGCCTCCTGGTGATGGCGTCGGTCTGGCTCCACGACGGTAATTACTCGCATGGCTTCCTGATCATCGAGATCAGTGCCTTTCTGGCCTATCGCGCTTTCAAGAAGAGCAGCACTCCCATGCAGCCCGAACCGGGATTCGGCTCCGTCACGATGATCGCCGGTTTGATGCTGTTGCTCGGCTCGACCGTTCTCACGGCGCTCGTTCTCGTCTACACCGGAACGTCCATTCTGATGGTCCTGCAGTTCATTGCCCTCGCAATCATTCTGCGCGGCGCCGCCGTGGTGATCGGCGGGCGCACGTGGGCCGGCATGTTCACGTTTCCGATTCTGTTTCTGTTTTTCATGTTCCCGCTCCCGGTCGCGTGGACGAATTTCGCCTCGGTCTGGCTGCAGGACTGGGTGAGCTGGACGAGCGGTCATGTGCTGGAGGTATTCTTCGTCTGCCATCAGCAGGGCAATCAGATCCTGATTGCCGGCGCCACCGAACCGATTTTCGTGGCACAGGAATGTAGCGGCCTGCGACAGCTTGTCGCCTTCCTGGCACTGGCCACCCTGGTGGGATATCTCAGCAATCGAGGACTTGTTAGCATGCTGTTGCTGGTCGCGGCAGCGATCCCGGTGGCCATCTTGTCCAACGTGATGCGGGTGCTTCTGATGGCTCTCGCCATCCGTTACCTCGGGCCCCAGTCGGTATCCGGTTGGATGCATGACGTCCCGGCCTTTATCACGCTGCCGGTCGGATTGGTTCTCTTCTTTGGACTACAGAAGCTGATCGGCAGTTTCTTTGCCCCCAGTGCGGTCGAGCCGACGAAGGGGGACGCGTGACCCTGACAAACCGATTCGTTTTGATCTGCGTCATCCTCGGCGCTGGGGTGGCCGCCCAGACGGGGTTGAACTGGCACATCCACGGCGGCTCGGGATTGCAGTACGCCGAACTGCGCGAGCCAATCTCGGCCCTGCCGATGTCGCTCCCTTCGCTGTCCGAAAAGGTTAGCGAGCGGCAATCGATGCACTGGATCGGCAAGACCAATGCGCACGAGGAGCAGATTCGCAAGCAACTGCCGTTCGAGCCCGATGACCTTGTGAGCCGAACCTATCGGCGGGGTGTGGACCTGAATCTATACATGGTCTATTCGCGCCTTGGCGATGACCGCAAACATCATCCAGAAGTTTGCATTCGCGACGTGACGGGTGCGCCCGAAGATCTGGAGGCGCGAAAGATCCTGTTCATCGGCGGCGACGAGAAGCACCCGGTGCAGCGATTCCGTTTCCGCACCAGCTTCTCTCATTACACCACGGTATATTATTGGCATTTCACGTTCCCCCGCATCCCACGCGCGGGAGAATCGATTTTGCAAGTGCTGCATCAACGAGGAAGTCAGCCGGCGCCGAGCATCACCGTCCAGATCTCAACCCTGGCGGAATTGGATCAGCTCGAGGCCATCGAAACGGATTTCCTGGTAAGTCTCGATCGCTCGCTGTGGAAATCGCACTTGCCGGAGGGAACGGTGATGGGTTGTGACCGCATGCCCATCACATTGCTACGGCGCTAACCCGGCTCATCGTGGAACGAAATTCCGATCCTGTCAGTTGCGGCAGAATCGTAATTCGCTCCATTTACCGCCGACTCGCACCATTGACGGTCCTGATTCTTGAGGCATGCCATGTTTGGTAATCGCGCGGTTCGTATCACTCTGTTGCTTGTCATTGCTGTTGGCCTGGCAGGTGTCGGCGGCTGGCTCCTGATGCGTCCCCGTCCCATCCCCGAGGTTCTTCAAGAGGGGGAGAAGGCGTACCAACTGGGCGTGCGCGCCCTGGACCAGAAGGACACGTCGCAAGCCCTCCTGCGCTTTCAAGAGGCCAGGATCCACTCGGAAAAAGTCCTCACCCAAATCGGCAACGCAGCCCGCGGTGGCAAAGCTGCACAGAAGCAACTCGATCAATGGAACGAACTCGCCGGCAAGGCCCTGTTCCTGAAGGCACGCGCCTTGCGCGACGGCGCGTTTGCCAAGGCCAGCGCCGATGGCAAACCGCTTCCCGAAGTGCTCGACACGTCGACCGGCAAAAAGTTCCGCAGCTTCACCGCGGTCAGCGATCCCAAGATCCTGGACGAATCGGTCGGCGCCCTGCGTGACGCCGCCATGCGCCTGCCCAAGGAACAGGAGATTCAAAACGAGGCCCTGCGCGTCGAGGTGTCGCTGTCCGATATTGCGTGGCTCTACGCGCAGCGTTTCGCAACCTCACTGAGCGAGTTGGCTCCGGACGACAACCGGGCACGCTACATCCTCGCGAAATACGATTACGAGCAGCCTGTGATCGGGAAAAATCAGGTAAGCGGCCCGCCTCTGGCCATGGAGAAGCGTGGCCGCAGCCGCATGAACGACGCTTTGGCCCAGATCGCCAGCATCAAGAAAGCCAAGGACTATCCGATTGGCCGAACGCTATACCTCGAAGCACAGATCCGTGGTTGGCTGGCGGCCGACTTTGCGAAACGCAATGAAAAGCAACGCTCCGAGAAGGAGGTCGACACGCTGAACGCCCTGGTGCTCGACGCCAAGTCCGGCGCTTTGGCGCTGGCGAAGTCCGGGGAAGGCCTCAAGGGTCCGAGCACCTGGGACGTGGAAGGCTTTCTCGGCCTCCACCTCATCGCCATCGACCTGGCGGCGGAGAAATATCGCGCGAAAGGGGAAGGCCGCGACCAGGTCAAGGCCCTGCTTGCCCAGACCATCGAATTCTGCCAGAAAATGGAAGCCGAGCAGGCGGAGGTCACACCGCTCGACCGAGTCACGAACACGGTGGTGGACGCGCTGGCAAAAACACAGCGCGTCCTGGCCAAGGACAATGACA
>DASRSQ010000981.1:0-2466 GCA_035656475.1 Gemmataceae bacterium
TTCGCTGCTTGAGAAGGCGATCAATGAGGTACGGTTCGACGGCAACCCACGGACCGACTCGATCTCGTTTTCGCCCAGGCGCGGAGACGATCCACGACGGCCAAACGATCTGCGCGAGTGCAAAAAGACTCTTACCCGCCCCACGGTCTTTCATTTAATGGGAAAGCTCTCGCCGACCGAGGACTATGTGATTTCGGATGAAGACTTGCTCGAGCGCATCTGCGAGTTGCAGTCTTCGAGCCGTCGCCCGGAACGGCTCTTCGACGAGCTCAAGAAAAACCATCTTCTTATCCTGGGAGAAGGCTACTCCGATTGGCTCGCGCGCGTCTTCCTCCGGATGGCCAAAGGCCGGCGACTTTCTGCAACCTGCGAGCGATATGAAGTGCTTGCCGACAGCAAAACCGGCGGCGACCAGAGTCTACTCACCTTCCTCGATCACTTTAGCAGCGATACGCGGGTCTTCCTGTCTGGAGGAGCGGCGGAGTTTGTCGAGGAGCTCTGGCGGCGTTGGCGGCAACGGACCGAATCGGATCCGCCGGCGCCGCGCGAAGCAGGCGCGCATCGGGATATGCCAACAAACGGCATCTTCATCAGCTACGCCTCAGAGGACCGGGGGGCGGTAGAGAATATCGCGACCGGCCTCGCAAGGGCGGGCCTTCCTTACTGGTTTGACCGGGAACAACTCGGCCCCGGAGACAAATTCTTGCAGGCCATAGAACAATATATCCTGCACGACTGTTCCCTCTTTCTGGCGATCATCTCCAAACACTCTGAAAATCGCCCGCGAGGAGTCTTTCGCCAGGAATGGGACTGGGCACTGAAAGTTCCCGGTCAATTGCACCCCAGACTCAACTTCATTGTTCCGGTCGTTGTCGACGACAACTCCGTTCCATCGCGCGCCGACCCTCGCTTTCAGCACTTGACCTATGCCAGCCTGCCTGGAGGCCAGGTAACTCCCGGCTTCATTGAACAGTTACGAGGCACCCTCCGTCATTGAGCCAATCGGCCATAATCGCCTCTCCCATGAGCCTCGATCTTACCCAGTCGGCAATTCTGACCTCGTCCGGCGTCGACGAACAGAACCCCTGGCCTGGGCTGCTGGCCTTCACGGAAGACCTCCGCGGGTTCTTCTATGGCCGTGACGAGGAAGCGGACGAGTTGCTGCGACGGGTCGACCGCCGGACGTTAACCGTGCTTTTCGGCCAGTCGGGGCTCGGAAAATCCTCGCTCGTGCAGGCGGGGCTCTTTCCGCGACTGCGCGCAGCACGTTACCTGCCCGTTGCGATTCGTCTCGACCATACGGCGTCGCTTGGGCTGTCAGATCAGGTGATGGCCGCCGTGAGTAAAGCTGCCGCCGACGCGGGTGGCCGATGTCTCCTTGCCGATACGGACGGCGAACCGACACTTTGGGAACGCTTCCATCGGGCCGACACGGCGATGCAAGATCAGGAAGGCCGACCGCTGCGGTTGGTCTTGGTCTTCGACCAATTCGAGGAGTTGTTCGCCATCGGGCAGGTGGATGAACAGCGGCGCTTTCGAACGGCTCAGTTTCTCACTGAGCTGGCCGACCTGATCGAGAACCGAGCGCCTGCGGCAATCGAGAAACAACTAGATAAGGAACCCGACCGAGCGCGGGAATTCGTTTTTGACGACCGTGACTATCGCGTCCTGGTTTGCTTGCGGGAAGACTATCTTCCGCATCTCGAGAGCTTGCGATCACAGTTGCCCTCGGTCTCTGAGAATCGTATGCGGTTGACGCACATGAAAGGCGGCAAGGCCCTCCAAGCCGTTCTCAAGCCCGGAGCCGGATTGATCTCGCCGGATGTCGCGCACCAGCTTGTCTGGTTCGTGGCGGGAAAGCCCGCTCAATCCGACTCCGGCCCACGGGTGAACGAACAGCTTGAGGGCGTCGACGTCGAGCCCTCGCTTTTGAGCCTGATGTGCCGAGAGCTTAACGACGCTCGCTTGAAGAAAGGCCTGCCGCGCATCACCTCGGAGCTCCTGGCTGGCAGCCGTGAGCAGATCTTGCAGGATTTCTATGAGCGGTGCGTCGCCGACCAGCCGGAGGGCGTACGATCGTTCATTGAAGAAGAACTAGTAACCGAATCCGGCTTTCGCGAAAACATTCACATTGACAGCGCTTATAAGGCTCTCCAAGAGCGGCGCGTGCCCACGACGGCCATCAACGCACTCGTGAAGCTGCGGCTGCTCCACGTAGAAGACCGGGGCGTCGGCCGCCGAGTCGAGTTGATCCACGATCTTCTTACGCCGGTAATAAAGAGAAGTCGCGAGGAGCGCCGCCAGCTTGAGGCCGCGCAGAAAATGCACAAGGCGCGCCTGGAGCGCCGCAGGTTGCGAAGGATTGTAGGCGTCATGTGGGTGGCTCTGCTGCTGGTCGGCGCGGTGGCAGCCTATGCCATACTCGAGACGGTCGAAGTATCCAAGCAAAGAAAGAGGGCGGAGGAT
>DASRSQ010000982.1:0-5307 GCA_035656475.1 Gemmataceae bacterium
AAACGCGAACGCAGGAGGGTTGGTAGTGATTATGCGCGCTTGGTCGGAGATGTCAAGCGCATTCACCAGACGGATGAGGTGCAGAGCGTCATCGCGTTGGCGAAGGAATTGGGTGAATCAAATACAATCGGAACACTAATCTTCGCTAATTGGCACTAATCAAAATCACCTAATGTATTTCGATGAGCGCCGATTAGTGTTCCGTTCGCACTTTTGCTTCGCGTTCAGCGATGGTGTCCGCCGCCGTGGCCGCCACCCATGTGACCTCCGCCCACGTGGCCGCCACCGATGTGCACGCCGCCAGAATGCACCGGCGCCGGGTGATACGCTCGCAGCGGCGTCGCCATGTGATTGGGCGTGTAGATATGCGATGGCGTCGTCAGGTGCGGCGTCACGTTTGTGCGCGATGGACTGTTGATAATGTGCGGCTGCGTGATCGTCGTGCGCGGATGCGCCGTCGATGCCGAGTTGACGATGTGCGGCACGGTCGACGGCGTGTAGGCGCGATTCGAAATCGAGGCGCCACCCACGTGTGCCGGCGGATGCGAAAGCGACAGGTGGCCGGCATTGTTCGTCAGGTGGAGCGCACGCGCTTCGTTGCCGCGCACTGGTCCGCGCGTCTCCAGATTCTGACGATTGACCGCGAGCTGATTGGTGTGCTGAATCGCGGTGCGCTGCGTGCTCAGCTGGGCAGGCGTTGTCTTGACGAAATTCGTCTTCGAGCCAGCCGCGAACTGATTGAGCGGTGTCGCCGTATGGACCGGAACAGTTGCCGTGCCAGCGCTGCGGTTGGCGTAGGTCTGTTGGACGCCAGCGATCCAGTTCGCATTGCCGTGGTGGTTGTGCCAGCCGTGATAGGCGAACAGCGGATCATAGCGACCGCGGCCGTTGTACCAGGGCTGATACCCGGCACGGCCGTAGAGCGGGTTATAATAATTGCCGAAGTAGTAGCTCGGCCCGAAGACGAAGGCAGAATTCAGGAAGCTATTGAACGGCAACACATAACTTGGTTGATAACGCCAGCTCGGATTGTTCCATAGGGGCTGCGCGAAGGTGACCGGCGCGAACATCAGGCCGCGGTCCTGAAGCGGGTAGTCCCAGTAGCCATCGACATAGAGATAGCCATTGGGCGTCCAGACGTAGGACGCAGGGGTCCACACCTTGCCAGCCTGGGCGGCGGTCCAGTAGCCAGGCTGCCAGACGAAACGATCCTGCTGCCAGACCCATGTGCCAGGAACATAGAGCGCGTTATCGCTTGGCGCGGGCTGAGTCGGACCATTGTCGAGCGTCGCCGGCGGTTCGGGCGTGTAGGGGACTTGTTGCTGTTTCGCGCTGGCCCAGAAACCGGGGATCCAGCGATAGCCATTGCCCGTATCGGACCAGTAACCAGGAACGTAATTGCGATCCTGCGGCGGCACGCGATAGACGCCGCTCACCCACATGTAGTCTTTCTTGTCGGAATCCCATGCCCAGTAGCCGGGCACCCATTGGACGTTGGGCAGGTCAGGTTTCTGCTCGGGTGGATCTTCCGGAATTGGCGCCGGTGGTTTGTTGGGAACAACCGGCCCAGGCTCGGGCGTCACGCCGAAGGGCTGGGCGATTGCATCGTGCAGGGGACCTCGGTCCTGCACCTGGATCGGATTATTCGCAGGTTGCGCGGGGGGCGTCTCCTGTGCGCGTGACATGTTGGCCAAGGCGAACATGGAAAGGATGCCGCATGCCCAAATCAACAGATGGGAGCGGTTCATGATTGGCCTCGCTGTTCTGGCGGCACGTGACGGAGTGGCGAGCCTTCGATCCGTGTCGATGGTGTGCTGGGTACATAATTGATTCTATCCATCAGGAAAACGCAGGGGATAGGCAAATCTTGCGCTTTTTGCAGTTTTGCCTTGCTGGGGGGCTTGCGGGTTTGCTACATTACATGCACGCAGATCATGGGAGCGCAAGACGTTGCGCGTCCTGAGACCTTGATTCTTGCCTCATGTCATCCCGTCACCCAGGCGAGAATTGAACATCCCACCGGAGGCATTTCATGGCCAAGGGCCCAGGCGATTTCACCGCCATTCTGTTGAAAAAAGGTCTCATCTCCGAAGACCAGATCAGCGAAGCCAAGGCCTTGCAACAACAGACCGGCGCCAAACTCCAAGACGCCATCATCAAGCTCGGCTATTGCTCGCTCGAAGACATCATGAGTGCGATTGCCGAGCACTCCGGCCTGAAATCGGTCAACCTGACCGATGTCACGATCCCGCCCGCCATCATCGAAATGGTGCCCGAATCGGTGGCCCGGGAAAACGTCGTCATCCCCTACTCGCAGGACGACGGCATGCTCCAGATCGTCATGAGTGATCCCTCCGACTACGAGACCGTGACCAAGCTTCAGTTCATCCTCAACAAGGAAATCCAGCCGGTCCTGGCTCCCCGCGAGCAAATCGTCGAGGCAATCAACCGCCATTATGGCCAGACCGAAACCGAATCGGTCGACTCCGTTCTCGCCGAGTTCACCGACACGCAGATCGAATTCACCGAGACCGAGGCCACCAAGGCCAATCAGATGCTCGAAAACGAGAGCGACGCTCCCGTCGTCAAGCTGTGCAACCTGATCATCCAGGAAGCGATCAGCCTGCGGGCCAGCGACATCCACATCGAGCCGTTCGAGGACCGCGTCCGCGTTCGCTACCGCATCGACGGCGTGCTGGTCGAACGCGACAGCCCACCGCGCCGGTTGCTGGCGCCGATGATTTCCCGCCTCAAGATCATGGGGAACATCGACATATCAGAAAAGCGGCGCCCGCAGGATGGCCGTATCAAGATGACGACGAAGAACAAGCACTTCGACCTTCGCGTCAGTGCCTTGCCGACCAACCACGGCCAGTCGATCGTCATGCGCGTGCTGGACCGCACAAACATTCAGGTCAACGTCAAGGACCTCGGTTTCGCAGAGGACGACTACAAGCGCTTCCTCAACATCATCAAACGCCCGAACGGTATCTTTTTGGTGACAGGCCCGACTGGGTCTGGCAAAACCACCACGTTGTACTCCGCGCTCAACGAGTTGAACCGACCTGATCGGAAGATCATCACCGCCGAGGATCCGGTTGAATACTACCTGCCGGGAATCAATCAGGTCGAGGTCCGCCACAACATCGGACTGGACTTCGCCCGCATCATCCGGGCGATGTTGCGGCAGGCGCCAAATATCATCCTGGTCGGCGAAATCCGCGACAAAGAGACCGCCGAGATCGCGGTGCAGGCCAGTTTGACAGGACACTTGGTTTTTAGCACACTACATACGAACGATGCGCCTAGCGCTATCACGCGTCTGAACGATATCGGAGTTCCGCCGTTCCTGGTGGCCTCCAGCGTCATCGCCGTGATGGCTCAGCGTTTGGTCCGCCTGGTGTGCCCGAAATGCAAGGAAGCGGACAAGCCGCCGGCCCACGAAATCAAGGCAGCTGGCTTGACGCCGGCGCAGGCGCAGGCGGCGACTTTCATGCGTGGGCGCGGGTGTGCCAACTGTAATCACACTGGCTACCGTGGCCGCAAAGGCATCTACGAGATGATGCGCATGAGCAACACCATTCGCGAGATGACTTTCAATCGCGAACCGACCCAGGCGATCCGCCGGCAAGCTCGCCTGAGCGGTATGCGTACGTTGCTGGAAGATGCAGTGCTGAAAGCAACTTCGGGCGTCACCACGCTGGAAGAAGTGCTCAGCATCTGCCATCACACCGAAGAATAACTTGACAAAGGCAACTCGAGGGAGGCTCTCGACGCCTCTCCTTTGTGTTGCCGCCACCAATTGACCTGTTGTTGTCGTCGGTTCGATGGCGCGATCGGCAAGGGAAGGCTGCGTGTTCGATGGGGAAAACGATCGCCCTCTAAATGAGTGATAGAGTGAGAATTGCCCTGACTGGCCGCCCGATAGTCGCTTGGCGGCGTTCTAACATTTTTTAAATTATCCGAGAAATGGTTTGGCTGGCGGGAACGCAGCCGGAATAATGGAACAGCCGCGGACGGGATTCCGCAGGTTTCATGTCTGAGCCGCTCTTCGAAAGGGAGACGAATCGTGTCGCAGGGCGCAACGCCACAAATGGAAAAGCTGCTCAACACCATGATCCAGGTGAAGGCAGCCGACTTGTTCATCACGACGGGAAGCAAACCCTGTATCAAGAAGGGCGGCCACTATCGGCTCCTCGAAACCAAGGTTCTTGATAACGACGACTGCACCGCCCTGATGAAGTCGATCACGCCCGACCGTTGCCAGCAGGAATTGCAAGAGCGTGGCGGCGCCGACTTCGCGATCGAATACACCGGCGGCGTCCGCTTCCGTGTCGCCGTCTTCCGCCAGCGCGGCGCCATCGGCATTGTCATGCGGCGTATTCCGAGCGAATTCCTGTCGTTCGAACAGCTCCGCATGCCCGAGGCGATCAAACGCCTCATCAACCGCCCGCGCGGTCTCATGCTCGTGACCGGTCCCACGGGTTCCGGCAAGACGACCAGCCTGGCGAGCATGATCAACTTCATCAACACGAACTACGACAAGCACATCATCACGCTCGAAGATCCGATCGAGTACTATCACAAGCACAACAAGAGCCTGGTCAACCAGCGTGAGATCGGCGTCGATGTCCCCGACTTCAAGGAAGGCATCCGCCGAGCCCTGCGTATGGCCCCCGACATCATCCTCGTCGGCGAAATGCGCGATCTCGAAACGATTCACGCTGCCATCGAGGCGGCCGAAACGGGCCACATCGTCTTCGGCACGCTCCACACCAGCAGCGCGTCGAGCACCGTCAACCGTATCATCGACGTGTTCCCGAAAGACCAGCAGGACCAGGTCCGCACGCAGCTCTCGGTCGCGCTCATCGGCGTGTTGTCGCAGACACTTTTGCCCAAGAAGCCCGAAGGAGTCGTGGCGGCTTACGAGATGATGGTGGTGACGTCGGCCGTCGCGAACCTGATTCGCGAGAACAAGACGTATCGCATCGATTCGTCGATCCAGACCGGCGCCAAGGACGGCATGTTCCTGCTCGATGACAACCTGTTCCGGCTTTGGCGTGAAGGGTTGGTCGAGAAGGAAGAGATCCTGCTCAAAGCGCAGAAGCCGCTGGAGTTGGCCGACCGCATCCGGGCGGCGGAGGAAGGGGCTCTCGATGAGGACGACGAAGAACTCGAAGACGATGATGATGACGACGATGATGATGACGACGATCGGCCGCGCCGAAAGAAGCCGGGCCGAAGTCGCGACGATGACGATGACGACTAGTGTCCCGTCAAGGCTTAGCTGAGGGATCGCGGATTTTT
>DASRSQ010000983.1:0-9981 GCA_035656475.1 Gemmataceae bacterium
CGCATCAATCCTCGCCTGCGTGTGACTGGCGTCATTCTGTGCATGTGCGAGGCGAACACGAAGCTGGCCCAGGAAGTGGTGCACGATCTCGACGAATTTCTCGCCAGCAGCCGCAATTCGAATGTGCCGTGGAACCAGGCCCACGTGTTCGCGGCTCGGATTCGCCGCAATATCAAGCTGGCGGAGGCCCCGAGCTTCGGCAAATCGATCTTCGGCTACGCCCCGACGTGCAACGGCGCGGAGGATTATCTCGCGCTGGCCATGGAAGTCGCCGGCGAGCCGATGCCGAAGGTGGTGTCGGCGAAGGTGAAGATTCCGGTTGCCGAGCCGGTTGCATGAGCTGGGCATTCGGATCACATGGTGGGCGGATTAGAGCCCAGAGAAGCTGATTCATACGGCTCCTCTGCTGCTTCCAATTCGGCGATCAGATCGTGAATGTTCGTTTGGTGATCCAGGCCAGCTTCTTGTTTGGTGAAATCAGGCGGGGGATAACCGTCGCGCAACATCTGATAGACCGCTTTCAGGTAAGCATCGCGCTCCGCTTGCGTCCGCGCGAGGTCGGTTTGAAGCGCGTTACATCGTTGCTCCCATGTCTTGCATTCTGCGGCAAGGTCCGGGACGGTCCGAGGTGCATTCGGAGCGTTGGCTCTCCACTCGGCAACGGTGATTGAGCGGTATTTGACATGCGGTTTCCTCCTGTCATGGTCATTGACCAGGCTACCAGAAAGCGACAAAGCGTGCCAGTAAGATCGGCCGCGAGCGACTCGCTCACGCAGCGTTCTCAGGTTGACATTGCGACAGCAGATAATCCGCCAGCTCTTTCGCCTCCGCCTGGTTCGCGGTTTCGAGATGATAGATCTCGAATTCACGAGGCTTGCCATCTTGCTGCCAGCAAATCACCGCGCGATAGGTCACGTTTTGCGTTTCCTTGTCGACGACCGACTTCACGAAGATTGCCAGGATGTCGTCAAAGAGGATAACGCACGCGCCGGTCCAAAGGAGGGCGCTGGATATTGTCAAAGTCCGCTTGTTCGCGTTGATAACCAGATCGTAATTGCCCGCGGGCGTGCCGTAGACAATTCGTACACATACCGCGGCGGATACACCCAGCACGAATATCCAGGCAAGCGACATGGTCAGCGTTGATGGAGGCGCTTGAAGGCAGCAAAGCAAACCGAATGCTGTGGGAAAACACAACAGGGCAAGCATGGCCGCGAAAGCGAGCAATCCAGAGGGCGGCGCGAGCCGGATGCGCTTGGTATCCCCCTCCTCGATCAAATGGAACGATTGTCGTACCTGAGGACGCCACAGGCGCCAAATTCCCCGCGACATCAGAAACAGGACCCACAGCACCAAAAGGACGATCGGCAGCAGGACCATGATGGCCAATAAGACGGAGCCGTCCAATTCGAGGAGGTCGAACATCGGATTCTTGGTCGACGATTGCGTTGTTCACGCCAGCCGCAACGGCAACGCCATGCGTCCATTCTTTAGCGAATGATCATACTCCTGCCGAAAGTAGCGCAGCGTGCTCAGTACCGGGTTCGGCGCCGACTGGCCGAGGCCGCACAGGCTCGTGTGCTTGACCATGTCGCACAGCAGCTCGAGCTGCTTTACCTCCGCTTGCGATGCATCCCCCGCGGCAATTCGGCTTAGCAGGCGATACATCTGCACGGTCCCCGCGCGGCACGGGATGCATTTGCCGCACGATTCGTCCATGCAGAATTCCATGAAGTATTTGGCGACCTCGACCATGTTGGTGGTCTGGTCCATGACGATCATGCCGCCGGAGCCCATGATGGAGCCGAGCGCTTGCAGCGATTCGTAGTCGACGGGAGTGTCGAGGAGGTTGGCGGGGATGCAGCCGCCGGACGGGCCGCCGGTCTGGACGGCCTTGATCGTGCCGCCGTTGGGCGCGCCGCCGCCGAGCTCCTCGACAATGGTGCGCAATGGCATCCCCATCGGCACCTCGACAAGGCCGGTGTAGTGGATCTTGCCGGCGAGGGCGAAGACCTTGGTCCCCTTGCTCTTCGCAGTGCCAATGCTCGCGAACCAGTCGGCGCCTTTGTTGACGATCGGCGCGATGTTGGCGTAGGTCTCGACGTTGTTGATGAGCGTCGGGCAATCCCACAGGCCGCGCTCGGCGGGGTACGGCGGCCGCACCTGCGGCATGCCGCGTTTGCCCTCGATCGATTCGATGAGCGCGGTTTCCTCGCCGCACACGAACGCGCCGGCGCCGATGCGCAGGTCGATGCGAAGATTCATGGCCGAGTCGAAGACGCCAGTGCCGAGCAGGCCGTGTTTGCGGGCCTGCTTGATCGCGAGTTCGAGGCGATGGATGGCGAGCGGATATTCGCCGCGAACGTAGATGTAGCCCTGCGTCGCGCCGACGGCATAGGCGGCGATCGCCATGCCTTCAAGGACGCGATGCGGATCACTCTCGAGGACGCTGCGATCCATGAACGCGCCGGGATCGCCTTCGTCGGCGTTGCAGACGAGGAACTTGCGCTCGCCCGGCATCTTGGCGACCATGCCCCATTTGACGCCAGTCGGATAGCCCGCGCCGCCGCGGCCACGCAGACCGCTGCGCGTGACCGTGTCGACGACTTGCGCCGGCGTCATTTCGTGCAGCGCGTGATAGAGCGCCTGATAGCCGCCCGCGGCGATGTACGACTCGATGCGCTCCGGCTCGACGATGCCGGAGTTTTCGAGCACGATGGGCATTTGCTTGGTGAAGAACGGGCGATTCGGATCGCCGCGTTTGACGGGAGCCTCGCTTACTCTTCGGGTTGCTGTGGATTCCTCGCTTACGCTTCGGGCTAGTGACGCGACAATCGCGGGGACCTGGGCGGGTTTGACTTCTTCGAACAGCTCCTGCGTGGGATCGACCTGCACGAGCGGGCCGGCACAACAGAGACGCAAGCAACCGACGCTGCACGCCTCGAGCTTGTCGCTCAGCCCCTGGACGGCGATTTCGCGGTCGAAGGCGTCCTTGACCGCGGGACTGCCGGACGACACGCAGCCGGCCGCCGTGCAGCAACGGATGCGCGTCGGCTTGCGGCGAGCGCGCTCGGTCTCGGTGATTTCGTGCAGTTCAGCCAGGTCCATTGGCGACCCATCCTTTCACGTGTTCAACGGCGCTTTCCGGCGTCACGTTGCCGGCGACCGCGCCATCGAAGACGACCGCCGGCGCCAGGCCGCAGGCGCCCAGACACCTCGCTATCGACACCGACGCCTTGCCGTCGGCACGCGTCTGGCCCGCTTTGACGCCAAGCGCCTGCTCCAGTGCGGTCTGCACCAGGGCGGCGCCTTTCACGTAGCACGCCGTGCCGAGGCAGACGTTGCAACTGTGTTCGCCCAGCGGGGTGAAGGTGAAGAAGTGATAGAAAGTGGCGACGCCGTAGACCCGGCTCGGCGGTAGTTTGAGATTGCGGGCGATGTAGATCAGCAAATCGGGCTGCAGATAACCGAACAGCTCTTGCGCGGTGTGCAGCACTTCGAGCAGGGCATCGGCCTGGAACTGATGCCGTTTCATGGCGGCATCGAGCAGCTTGAAGCGCTTGTCGCCGCTGGGATGAGTCGCGGGCACGCTCAACTCCTCAAGCGCAGCGATAGGCGGGATGCGACTGCAAGCGCGACCCCCCGCCAATCGCTGCGCTCATGGCGGGGCCTGGGGACGCCTGCCGTTGTCTGATATATGCGCAATCGGTCTGGCTGCTACCGCAATCGCGCCGGGAAGATGCGCAAGAATCAACCGTCGAGGAAATGGAGAATCTACGAAAACAATACCGAAGCGAGCGCGCCCATTCCGATATAGAGCAAGGCAGCCTGCCTGACCGGGTTGATCGTGGAAAATCTGTGCCGGTCTTGCCGGGAATTAACGAAAAACGCTGCAGGCTACGGCCGGGGAAACCGCAATGTCCGCCAACATCAGAATCAGGTGCGCACGGGCGTCCTGCCTCTGGCTGTGCATCATTGCATTCTTGGCGCTGATCTCCGGTTGCAATTCGATTCGCCCGCTGTCTCGCGCCAATCCAGTCGATGCCCCCGCGCATGCTGCGATCCGCGCACCGCGACATGGCGCGATCCTCGGTGCCCCGGTCGCGGAAAGTTCCGCGATCGTGCAGGCACAGTTCGTCGATGACGCTCCACCGACGTTGCCGCCGGCCGGCGGACTGACCTTCAACGAAGCGGTGACCGGCACGCTGATCGCGGACCCGCGAATCCGCGCCGGCTTCGAGCTGATCATGCAAGCGCGTGGCGATCTCGTGACCAGCTCGCTGCGTCCGAATCCATCGGTGCTGGTCGACGGGCTGATGTTGCCGACGCGCACGGTCACGCCGGCGCAGACCAGCGGTCCGACGCAGACCGATACCTTCCTCAGCTTCCCGATCGACTGGTTCTTGTTCGGCAAGCGTGCCGCCGCGATGGCCAGCGCTCGCATCGGATTGCGTCAGTCCGAATCGGACTACGCCGATCTGATTCGTCAGCGCGTCCTGACCTGTGCGATCGCGTTCTACGACCTGGTCGAGGCCAAGGAGTTGCATCACCTGGCTCAGCTCGATCTTGCCAACCTGAAAAAAGTAGAGGCAATCACCGACAAGGCGTTTCAGGCAGGCAATCGCACCAAGGTCGATCTCCAGCGCGTTCGGCTCGACGTGCTCAAGAGCGAGCAATCGGTGCGCGATACCGCCTCGACGGTGGAAATCGCCAAGGCCAAGCTGCGTGCCCTGCTTGGCCGGGCCGATTTTGATCCTGCGTTCGACGTGTCAGCCAATCTCGACACGCCGTTGACGGGCGTGTTGTTAGCGGTCGATCAGGCTTACGCGCTGGCGCAGGACAGCCGGCCGGACATCGAGTCGCTGCGTCATCAGGTCGCCAAGGCAGAGGCGGACATTGTCGTCGAGGACCGCAAGCGCTATCCGGAAGTGACGCCGGGGTTTGGCTACACGCGTCAGTTTCAGGGGCCGGCGCTGGGGCAGATCAACGCGGATACCTGGAACGTGAACCTGATCGCCACGGTGCCTCTCTTCAACCGCAATCAGGGCAATCGCCTGAAGGCCCAATCGGTGGCGGCGCAAATGCGATTCAACCTCGATGCCGCCCTGGTCGACTTGCGGGCGGAGATCACCCAGGTGTATCAAGAATTGCAGACGGCGGAGAAGAACGCCCAGGCCATCGCCCAGTCGCAGAGCAAGTCGGCCAAGGATGTGCTCGACGCGATCACGCAGAGTTACGAGATCGTGGGCGGCCGAACGTACGTCGAGGTGCTGGAGGCGCAGCGTACTTTCCGCGACACGAATCGGGCGTATATCAGCAGCCGAGCGAATTACTGGCGGGCGGTGTATCGTTTCAGCGCCGCCATCGGCAAGCAGATCGCGCCGTAGCCACAACTTGGCAGCTTGTGAGCTAGCCCTGTGCGGGGGCGTGACCATTCACCGCCGTTTAGCCCCGCCTCGTAGAGGTGGGCGGACGCACCCCCGCGCGGGGCAGGCTCACAAGCTGGCAGCTTGTGGCCACGATATCACTGAGTTTGCATCATGATGCCGCAACCGAACGCCCCTCCGAAGCAATCCCTGTCTCCGCGCGAGAAGATCTCGCTTGCGATCCAGTTGATCCTGTCGTTCGCCGTCGCCGGCGGTGTGTTCGCGTTCCTCGTGCTGCGCGATCATGGCCCCGAGGACGACGCCAAGCGCCCGAGTCGGCCGGAAGAAGTCGTAACGCTCGCCGGGCCGCGCACCCTCGCCATCAAGGCCGGCACGCCGCTCGACGACAAGCTTGACAAGATCGCGAAGGTGCGCGAGGCGACCCTGACGACGCCGATCGTGCGCGTCACCGGCGCCGCCTACGTCAGCCTGAAACCGGGCAAGGACAAGTCGACCGACACCTGGCAGTTCGCGAGCTCCGAGCTGCTCACGGTCTTCTCCGACTGGCGCCGCGCCGTGGCCGACGTCGATTTTCAGAAGCAACAGCTCAAGCTCATCGAGGAGTTGAACGACAAGCGCGTCAAACGCCAGGAAGAAGTGCTGGCCCGCAAAGAGAAGTTGTACAAGATCGGCACCGAGACCCTCGAATCGATGGAAGCGGAACGCACGAACCTGATGGCGTTCGAGATTCAGAAACGCAAAGAAATCCACGAGCAGCAGACGCAGGTGACGATCGCCGAGCGGACGATGGCGACGCTCGCCCGGCAACTGCAACAGAACGGCCTGGAGCCGACGATGCTGCGCGCCGTCGCCAGTGCGGGCGAAATCGTCGTTGCCGAGGTGCCGGAGCGACAGGTCCGGCTCGTGAAAGTCGGCATGCATTGCACCGTCGACTTCTTCGCGCTGCCCGATCACAAGCCGTTCACCGGCAAAGTGTCGGCGATCGCGCCGGTAATCTCGAAGGAGAAGCGCGTCGCGGCGGTGCAGTTCGTCGTCGAAGATAAGCAGAAGGAAATCCGCCCCGGCATGTTCGCCCGCATCGGTCTTGGCGACAAACGCGACGCCCTTGTGATGCCGGCCGATGGCGTGCTGCATGTCGGCGATCGCGATTACGTCCTGGTCGGCGACAATGCGGACAGGTGGGACATCTTCCAGGTCGAGACCGGCGAGCTTCTCAGCAACGATTTCGAAACCCTTCCCGGCGACCTGATCCGGGGCGAAATCGAAATCCTCTCGGGCTACTCGCTTGCCCAGCCGGGACGACGCCTTCAGAAGAATGATCGCGTCATCGGCGCGGGGGCCATCCTCCTGCAGCCGATGCTGATTCGCGCCTTACAGCGCCCTGAAAAGGTCGAAAAAGCTGGAGGCGGCAAATGAATTTTCTCGTCGAAACCTCGCTCCGCCTGCGCTGGGTCGTCCTGCTCCTGACCGTCGGCATCGTCGGCTCGGGCATCTGGGCCTTCGGCCAGCAATCGATCGATGCCTATCCCGACATCTCCTCGCAGATGGTCTCGGTCATCACCCTCTATCCCGGCCGCGCCCCCGAGGAGATCGAACGCCAGGTCACCATCCCCATCGAAAACGCGATGCTCGGCGTGCCGAAGGTCGAGACCGTGCGCTCGCGCACCATCTTCGGCCTGTCAGTCGTGCAGCTCACGTTCGAGGAAGGGACCGAAGGCTACTGGGCTCGCCAGCGCGTCACCGAACGCTTCAGCGACATCGTCCTGCCCGACGGCGTCACCCCCACGCTCGGCCCATACGCCACCGCCTACGGCGAAATCTTCCGCTACGAGCTCGTCTCCGACGGCACCTACAACCTCATCCAGCTCCGCACCCTCAATGACTGGATCGTCACCAAGCGGCTTCGCCGCGTCCCCGGCGTCGCCGAGGTCGCCAACTTCGGCGGCTACGAAAAGCAGTACGGCGTCATCTTCGATCAGGCCAAGCTCAAACGCTTCGGTATCGGACTCACCGAGGTCGAGGACGCCATCAAGAAAAACAACCTCGCCGGCGGCGGCAGCGTCGTCGCTCGCGGCAGCATGTCCATGGTCGTTCGCGGCAAAGGACAACTCGAAAACCTTCAGCAGATGCGCGAGATCTTCATCAAGTCGATCGGCGGCACGCCCATCTACCTCAAAGACATCGCCGAGGTCGCCGACAACGTCAAGGCCGCCAATGGCATCTTCAGCAAGGACTATCAGGCGCCTTCGGTCGAAGGCATCGTCCTCATGCGCAAGGGGGAGAATCCCTCGAAGGTGCTCGACAAGGTGCAGGAAGCGGTCAAGGAACTCAACGACAAGGTGATGCCCAAGGGAGCCGATGGCAAACTCGCGGTCACCGTCAAATCCTACTACGACCGCACGCACCTCATCGACGCCACGCTGCACACCGTCATTCACAGCGTCAGCCTGGGCATCACCCTGGTCGTCATCGTGCTCATCTTCTTTCTCGGCCGGCCGGCGATGGCATTGCTCGTGGCGCTGACCATTCCCTTCTCGCTCGTCTTCGCCATGGTGCTGATGTACCTGTCGAACATTCCGATCGGGCTGCTCTCGATCGGCGCCATCGACTTCGGCATCATCGTCGACGGCTCCGTCATCATGGCCGAGAACATCGCCCGCCGACTCGGCGAATCGGGCCGCCGCGACATTCGTGGCGTCACCGCCATCATCCGCGGCGCCGCCCTCGACATGCAGCGCCCCGTCTTCATCTCGGTGATGCTCATCATGGTCGCGTTCCTGCCGCTCTTGTCACTGACGCGCATCGAGGGACTGCTCTTCCGCCCCATGGCGATGACGATCCTCTTCGCGCTCGGTGGCGCCTTGCTCTTCTCATTGATCGTCGTGCCGGTGCTGGCGACGTTTCTCTTTCGGCAGGGCTACAAGGAATGGGAGAATCCGATCCTGCACTGGATCACGGCTCCCTATATCCATTCGGTCGAGCTGCTGCTGAAGATTCGCTGGCTCGTTGCCACGGTGTCGGTGTCGGCGCTCGCGCTCGTGCTGTTCGTGCTCGTGCCCAAGCTCGGCACCGAGTTCCTGCCCTACCTCGATGAAGGCGTTCTCTGGGTACGCGCCAACTATCCGGAAGGCACGTCGCTCGAGCAGACCGAAATCTACGGCAAACGGCTGCGCGAGATCGCCCTTGAATATCCCGACATCCGCTTCGCGATCTGCCAGGTTGGTCGCAATGACGACGGCACCGACCCGTTTCCGCCGAGCCGAATCGAGATGATGATCGGCCCCAAGCCGAGCGAACGCTGGACGCAGTTCCGCAACAAGCAAGAGCTGGTCGCCGAGCTGGGTGACCGCTATCGCAAGGAATTCCCCACTACGAGGTTCAACTTCACGCAGCCGATCATCGACAGTGTCACTGAGGACACCAACGGCACCTCGGCGAATCTGGCCGTCGATTTCACCGGCCCCGATTCGGACGTGCTGCTCAAGCTCGCGCGCGAAACGATGGTGATGCTCAAGGACATCCGCGGCGCCACCGATGTCAACATCGAGCAGGAAGGCCCGCAGCCACAGCTGGTCATCAAGCCCGATCGCATGCTGTGCGCCCGCTACAACGTCCGCATCGAGGACGTGATGAAGCTCGTCAACATGGCCATCGGCGGCGAGGCGGTGAGCGTGCTCTACGAAAAAGAGAAACGCTTTGATATCGTCGCCAGGCTCGACCGCCAGTCGCGCAGAACGCCGCAGGCGATCGGGCAACTGCCGGTCTACACGCAGGACGGCGTCCCGATTCCGCTTGCTCAGGTCGCGTCGATCCAGATCGTCGATGGGCAAACGCTGATCGCCCGCGGCGACGGCAAGCGGCGCATCTCCGTCCGCCTCGACATCGTAGGCCGCGACCAGGGGAGCTTCGTCGCCGAGGCCCAGAAGCGCTTCGAGGAAGACATCAAGCCGCACATGCCGCCGGGGTATCAGGAGAAATGGCTCGGCATGTTCGAGAACCTCGAACGCGCCTACACGCATTTCCTGATCCTGATCCCGACCACCATCGCCATCATCTTCGTCGTGCTCGTCGTGTCGTTCGGCTCATTTCGGGCGGCGATGATCTTGCTGTTGCCGATCCCGTTTGCGTTCGCATCGGGCGCACTCGCGCTCTACCTGCGCGACATGAATCTCAACGTGTCGACCGGCGTCGGCTTCGCCACGCTGTTCGGTATCGCGATCATGGACGGCGTGTTGATGTTCAAGGGAATCACGAAGTATCGCCTGCAAGGCGCGACGGTCGACGAGGCGATCATCCATGGCCGCATCGATCGGCTGCGTCCGATCCTGATGACGTCGCTGGTCGCGATTCTCGGCCTTCTGCCCGCGTCGTTGGCGACGTCGCTCGGATCGGACGTGCAACGGCCGCTGGCGACGGTGATCATCTGGGGACTGGCGGGATCGACGCTGTTCACGCTGTTCGTGACGCCGGTGTTCTATCGCATCTTCGTGCCGCCGCTGCCGGAGGAGAGGCCCGCCGCCGCCGAGGGCCCGGCCGAGCCGTTGCCGAACGTCGCGCCAGCGGAGGTGATGGCGCTGGTGGAATACTTGCGCAA
>DASRSQ010000984.1:0-12323 GCA_035656475.1 Gemmataceae bacterium
AAACCGCCGACGCTCTTGAGCGCCGCGACGGCGCGCTCCGATTCCTCGGCATCGGCCGACGCGACCAGCGGGGCAATCTCCGACGTTGCCTCGCGCCCGCCGGTTAGCAGCGAACCGACGGCATCCAGACACCGCACGCGAACCTGGCGATTGGCGCTTTTCAGGCCATCGCGCAAGAGGGGCAGATCGTTGCGCGTCGCCGTCGTGAGCCGGCTTTTCAGGACCTCCTCGGCCGCTTTGTTGATGCGCGGATCCGGCTTGCTCGTCCAGGCCATGGCACGCTGCAGAGTCACGCGTTCCGGGCCCAGTTCCAGGATCGCGGCGGTGCACCTGTCGCGCAAGGCGTCGTCGGCGCTATCGAGGAACTTCTCGTAAACATTGATCGCCTCCGCGCTGCGGACGGCTGTGCGGTGCAGTGCGGTGATGGCCAACAAGACGGTGGCCCGATCCTTGCTCGTGAGCGCGAGATTGCAAAGCTGCGGCGCCGTGACAGCGGCTCCTGGACCAATCGCGACGACTGCGTCGAGAGCCATGCGCCGTTGACCGGGGTCGACGCTGTCGCGCAAGAGCATGCTCAGCGCGGGGGCATCGCTCGGTCCGAACGGCGGAACCTGATTTGCACGCTGCATTTCGAGGTAGTTGACGAGCGCCTCGCGGAAGAGCGGTTGCTGGGCGGGGTTGCCGCGTAGCGATCCCTCGACCAGCTTGGCGAAATCCGAGCCAATCTGGATGCCGGTCTGGTCCGCCGCGCGCTTGATCGACTCACGTTTCTCGTCGCCCTGGGCCGCGTTGACCTGGGCATCCAGGCCTGGAAGCATGAACAGCGACGAGTCCGGCTTGTTGAGGAACTTCACCTGCGTGACCGTGAACTCGGAGTACGGCAGCTTGTCGCGATACTGTTCCTGTTTGCGCCAGTGCTTGATGCCGTCGCTGGTCTGGTAGTCGCTGAAGTAGAACTCGACAAAGGTGTCGCGCTGGCTGAAGTTGAGATTTTGATCGACGAACTTGCCTGAGAAATCGGCCTTGTAGAGCAGGTCGGTCCCTTTTTCGAAGAACATCGTGAGCGTGGGCCGAAAAGGGCGGCTCACGGTCAAGCTGAAGCATTTCTTGCCGCGGACCGTCTTGTCCTCGCCTTGCTGGATGTTGAAGCCTTCGTCGGTGAGGGCGATCAGGTTGCTGAGGACGGTGGCGTAGTTGAAGTTTTGATAGAAGCCAAGGCCGTCCCCTTGCAAGGTGATCGAGTTTTTTTCGGAAGTCATCCAGCCACGGTTGCCGACGAGCAGGATTTTCGAGTAGCCGCCGTCGGGAAGATTCTCCTCGAATTTCAGGCGTTTCAGGCCTTCCCAGGTGATTTCGAGCTGATTGACGTTGTTGGCGGTGGTGAACAGAATGGTGCCCTTGAGCTGGACGCCTTTGACCTCGCGCAGCCGTTCGTGGGTGGCGATGGCGGAGAAGGGGACGATCTGACGGCCATCGCGGAATTTGGGGGCCGCCCCGCCGGCCGGGTTGGGCACGAAGGGGCCAGACGCCGGATTGGACGGCGGCGGATCGTCCTCCGGCGTGTCCGACTTTTTCGCCAGGCGGTCCTTGCCAAGCTTGTCGGGAGCAAAGACGAGCGTCAGCCCGATGCCCACGCAGCACATGAGCAACCCGCCGAGCACGGCAAGGATGCCGCCCGTCATGAGCCAGGAGGAACCGCCACTTTTGCCTGGCTCCTTGGTCCGCGGCTTTGGCCTATTGCTTGAACACTTCGATACCGGTGGCGGCGAGCCCGGACGCGCTTCCTCAACGGCGTCGCTGTCCTCGTCCACCGGTTTAGGCTTCGGCACCGGCCGCGCCTTCGGCGCACTCGTGGACTTCGTCTTCGCGGGATGAACGGCAGTCTCGGACGCGGCGCTGCTTGCCGGCAATTCGATCAGGAGGTTGCAATCGGGACATCGGATTTCGGTCGCCTGCCCCTTCGCAGGCCAGTCGAGCGGCGCTCGGCATTGCGGGCAAGTGCTGGGACGCGAGGCCATGAGCGATCCTCAGGAGGTCCGATGATTCTACCCGCTTACTTCGCTTTATTCTTGAAGAGTGGCGTGTAGCGGTATTCGATTTCCAGCGAAAGCAGGTTGAACGACGTAACCATCAAACGGCCCCCGGCGCGGCCGAATCGGTCCCCGTTCGTCGACCAGCTGCCAGCGAGCTTACTCTGAGGATCAGTCACCTGAGACTTACACATCGAGGCGATTGATTTGGCCCGCCACTTGGACCAGGCATCGCCCCCCGCGTTGTAGCGGACTTGCGTTTCATAGTAGCAATGATAGCAGTCAACCACCTCAGGCGCAGCAATCAGATGCTTCACGCCATTCTGAAATCGCTTGTCGACCGGCCCCCAGGCTTCCAGGTGTTGGCGACAGAGCAGCCCGATCGCGGTGGTGGTGGTCGTGGGTTTCTGCTCTGCGGTGTAGCGATAACTGGAGTCCTGATTCATGGTCGAATTGAGGAAATTCTTCGCAAGCACGATGGTCCGGTCAGGCACATCGAGCCCCGCAACCCTGGCGGTGTTGAGGGCCATGATCTGCCAGCCGCTGATACTCATATCGCCAACCGCTTTGAACGGGCCGTAGCGCCATCCGCCGGCATCGTGCTGAATCTGGACCAGTAGATTCACCGCTCGCTGCGCGGGCGCACGCAAACCAGGGTCTTTGGTCAGTGCGTACGCTTCGCAGACGGCGAGGGTGGCCAAACCATGCCCGTACATGCTGGTGCCAAAGTAACCGGTGCGTACATCTTGTTTGGAGACCAGGAAGGCCAAACCCTTGGCGACGTTCTTGTCATAGGGGTTGTGCTTGGATGCCTTGTGGGTGTATCCCACGCCGAGGAACGGCAACAGGCCAAGTGCCGTGCCCGCGATGTCATTGGCCTCGGTGCCCCGATCCTTTTCGTCGAGGTTCGACGACTTAAGCTGCCAGCGACCTGTCCCCATTTGCTGGTTGGCAAGCCAGGCCAGGCCGAGATCAACCGCCAGGTCCGTCTCGTTCGGCCCATCGATGGCGATCTTCTCCATTCGTTTGGCGGGATCGCGATTGGCGAACAGCGATATGTTCGCCTTCTTGCCCTGTGCGTCGGCCGTGGCCGCGCAGCAACCGAACGCGAACACCGCGCCGAGAATTACGACTCGTGCCGACATAATGAAACTCCGGTATTCCCTGGATTCCCGCCTATGGTACCGTAGCGGCTCGATCGCGTCTATCGGATATTTCTTCGGTACTGGCTTGGGCGAGATTTTTCTTGCAACTCTGTGCTCTGTCGGATAGGTTCTTTCCATCGCGAGGATTCGCCATGGTTACACTGAATTGGAATGTTCTTTCCTGTTTGCGGGAAAGACAACTTGGCCGAGTCGAAATTGAAGTTGTCAATCTAGTCTGCGCCCTCGGATTGGCTGGCGCTGGTCCAATCGACATTGACCGATATCGTCATATTCTCGCGACCTGGGCAGTGCAAGTTCGCGGCGAAACCAACCGACTGATGTACGTGTCCGATGGCATTACGTGTTTCTAGCTTCCTAGTTGCCGACACTGGTCTTGTCCAATGTGGCGACTTTCAGGGCACCGTTTCCGATCCATTGTACGTTGAAGGCTCGATAGATATTAGAGCTGGAAACACCATTCTGTTTTCGCGTGAATGGGTAGATCTAGTAGATCAGCTTTGGGCATACTTGATAAACGGGATAGAGGCGATTACGAAGAAAGAGAGCTTCTCTACCTATTTTCCTGACCAACCCATTCTGTTCGAGATCTCCCCAGTTGGCGCTCATCAGGTGCGCTGGAGTGTGACTTGCGAGTCGACAGTTTCTGTGGTACTCGACGGGAAGCAGACGTTTGATTGTCTTCTGGCTTGTGGAAAAGAGTTCTTTACGAAAATGGTCGACGTAAATCCAAGCCAGCAGTCCATGGCTACGTCGAATCTATCCAAAATAAGCTCGCTCCAGACCGCTCTCGCCAAACAGTAATGAAGATGGAAATCTTTGGCTGATGGTGAAATAGACGCTAACCGACCTGGCCTCATTCGACTCAAGTAATCCTAGGAGACCAATCATGGCCGAGATGAATCGTCGAGGCTTCATGGCTGCCGCGGCCGCGACCGGCGCGGGCCTGACGCTGACTTCCGCATCCAGCGCCGCCGCGGTGCAAGGCGCGAACACCCGCCTCATCGTCGGCGTCATGGGAACCGGCGGACGCGGCACGGGCCTGGCCACCGCGTTCTCGCGCCTGCCCAATGTCGAAGTCGCCTACACCTGCGATGTCGATCAGGGCCGCGCCGAAAGCGCCGCCGCCGCCGTCAACAAGGCGGTCAATCGGCAGCCTCGCAGCGTCACCGACTTCCGTCGCATCCTCGACGACAAGCAGGTCGACATCCTCGTCGTCGCCACCTGCAATCACTGGCACGCTCCCGCCGCCATCCTCGGCTGTGCCGCCGGCAAGCATGTCTATGTCGAGAAGCCGTGCAGCTACAACCCGCGCGAGGGCGAGCTGCTCGTGCAGGCCGCCCGCAAGCATCAGAAACGCGTGCAGATGGGCAACCAGCGCCGCAGCTGGGCCGGCGTTATCGCGGCGATGGATGAATTGCGCAAGGGCTCGATCGGCCGCGTCTATCTCGCGCAATCGTGGTACAACGCCAATCGGCCGACCATCGGTCGCGGTCGGGCCATCGATCCGCCGAAGAATCTCAACTACGAGCTGTGGGAAGGTCCCGCGCCGCACCGGGCGTTTCGCTCGAATTTCCTGCATTACAACTGGCACTGGTTCTGGCACTGGGGCAACGGCGAACTGGGCAATAACGGTATTCACATGATCGATCTGTGCCGCTGGGGCCTCGGCGTCGAGTACCCGACGCGCGTCATCTCCACCGGCGGCCGCTATCGTTTCGACGACGACCAGGAGACGCCCGACACGCACACCGTCAGCTTCGAGTTCGAAGGCCGCAAGCAGATTACCTGGGAAGGCCTGTCGTGCAGCCGGCAGCCCAATCGTCCCTACCTCTGCCTCTTCCATGGCGAGACCGGCACGCTGGCTCTCGCGGACAATGGCTACACGATCTATGACGTCGCCGGCAAGGAACTGCGGCGCGAGAAGGTGCAATCGGGCGACACGCCGCATTTCGCCAATTTCCTCGCATCGATCCGCAACAACGAGCGTCTCAACAGCGAGATCGAGGACGGCCACAAGAGCACGCTGCTGTGCCACCTCGGCAACATCAGCCAGCGCACCGGCCGTGCCATCCGCTGCAACGCCAAGGACGGCACCATCGTCGAGGACAAGGCCGCACAGGCGTACTGGACGCGCGAGTACAACAAGGCGTGGGAGCCACGCGTGTGAAGACCGACACGCTGTTCTACCGCTTCCTACTGGAGTTGCCGGAGATTTTCTTCGTACTCGTGGGCCGGCCGGCAACGGATGCGGCCCACTTTCGGTTCATGGCAGTCGAGTTGAAGGATACGGCGGTTCGCATTGACGGCGTCTATTTGCCGTCGCCTGTGAATAACGACGAGTCGGCATACTTCGTCGAGTTCCAGAACCATCGCTCGGACCGGACCTACTCGAATCTGTTGCTAAAAGTGGGTCTGTATTTGGAGAAAGTAAATCCCTGCCAGAATTGGCAAGCAGTCGTGATCTATCCGACGCGATCGGTAGAGCAAGACAATCTGCAACCGTATCGTGCATGGTTGGACTCCGACCAGTTGACGCGCATTTACCTGGACGAGTTGCCCGAACCGAAGCCGGAGGAGATTGGTCAACGGATTGTGCGGCTGATCATCGCGAAGCCAGGCGACGCCGTAGATCGCGCCCAGCAACTAATCCCCCAGGTTCGCGCGTCGTCGGAGCCTGCAGAGCGGCGTGCTCATCTGATACAATTGATCGAGACAGTGGTAGCCTACAAGCTCCCACATCTGAGCCGAAAGGAGCTGGAGAAAATGCTGCAAGTAGACAGTTTTCGCGAAACCAAGATTTATCAGGAGGCATTCGAAGAAGGCGTCGAGGAGGGCATTGAAAAAGGCATTGAGAAAGGCAAAGCAGAAGTAGCGTTGCGGCTGCTAGCAGAGAAGGTTCCGGTCGCCACCATCGCCAAGGCGACGGGACTGACAGCGGCAGCAATCAAGCGACTGCAGAAAAAATCGAACAAATAGCTACGGTCCTATGCACATTGCCGGGAGGTCTGATCGAATGAGGCTTTGCCCGCTCCTTGTGCCTGCACTTCTTCTGTTCTCAACGGCACTCTTTGCCGGCGAATCGGCATGGACCGGCGCGAAGGCGAATCACTGGGCGTGGAAGCCGCCGGTGCGGCCCGCGCTGCCCAAGGTCCAAGATGCCGCGTGGACGCGCAATCCGATCGATGCCTTCATTCTCGCCAGGCTCGAAGCGGCCGGCGTCAAGCCCGCGCCGCCGGCGACGCGCGAACAACTCATTCGCCGTGTGAAGTTCGATCTCATCGGCCTGCCGCCGACGCCCGCGGAGGTCGACGCTTTTGTCAACGATCACAATCCCGATGCATGGGAAAAGGTCGTCGATCGGATGCTCGTGTCGCCGCACTACGGCGAACGCTGGGGACGGCACTGGCTGGATCTCGCGCGCTTCGCGGAATCTAATGGTTACGAGTTCGACGAACCGCGGCCCAACGCGTGGCGCTTTCGCGACTACGTGATCGCGGCGTTCAACGCGGACAAGCCGTACGACCGCTTCATCGCGGAGCAACTCGCCGGCGACGAGCTGTATCCGTACGATCCCCAGGCCCTGATCGCGACCGGCTTCAACCTGCTCGGGCCCGACATGACCGACGCCGCCAACCAGGCCCAGCGTCGCCAGAACACGCTCGAGGACATGACCGACACCACCGGCCTGGCGTTCCTCGGGCTCACCGTTGGCTGTGCCCGCTGTCACAATCACAAGTTCGAGCCGATCACCGCTCGCGACTATTTTCGGCTGCAAGCGTTCTTCACGCCCGCCGAGTTCCGCCGCGATCATCCGGTTCCCGATGCCAAGGAGAAAGCCGAGTATGACAAACGGATGACTGCGTATCTCGCAGCCACCGCCGACGTGCGCGCGAAGCTCAATGCGATGGAGGCGCCATACCGCAAGCAGATCTACGACAAGAAATTCGCTGCCCTGACCGAGATCGTGCAGCGGGCGCATCGCACGCCGGAGGCGGAGCGCAGCGCTGTACAGAAGGAGATCGTCGCCAACACCGCGCGTAAGCTGGTGGTGTCCGCCCAGGACGTGGCCGCGGCGCTGACCAAGGACGACAAGGCCCGGCATGCTGTCTTGCAGCAAGAGCTGAAAAAATTCGACGCCCGCAAGCCGGCGCTGCCGACGGCCATGGCATTGCAGGAAACCGGCAAGACGCCAAAGACGTTCCTGCTGCGGCGCGGCGAACTGCGCAATCCGGTTGAGGAAGTGCAACCCGGCTGGCTCTCGATTCTCTCGCCCGACATGCGCGGCGAACCGGCATCCATCAAGACGATCGCGCCGACATCGAGCGGCCGCCGTGCCGCGCTTGCGAAGTGGATTGCAAGCCCGCAGCATCCGCTCACCGCACGCGTCATGGTCAATCGCATCTGGCAACATCACTTCGGCCGCGGCATCGTTGCCAGCCCAAGCGACTTCGGTCTGCGCGGCGACCGGCCGACGCATCCCGAATTGCTCGACTGGCTGGCCTGCGAATTCTCCTCGACCTGGTCGATCAAGCGCATGCATCGCCTGATGCTGCTGTCGGCGACATACCAGCAGTCAACGATCGACGGGGTGAAAAAGGATCCGAACAACGCGCTCTTCGGCCGCTCGAATCGCCAGCGGCTCGAAGGCGAGATCATTCGCGATAGCTTGCTCGCGATCAGCGGCCGACTGAATCCGAAGATGGGCGGCCCCGGCGTCTTTCCGCCGATCCCGCCGGAGGCGGGTGTCAGCGCCAAGCAGTGGAAGGCGAGCGCCGATGGCGCCGATCACGTGCGCCGCAGCGTCTACATTTTCGCGCGCCGCAACCTGCGGTTCCCGTTTCTGGAGCCGTTCGACGTGCCTGATTCGAATCAGAGTTGCCCGAAGCGCGAACGCTCGACCACCGCGCCGCAGGCGCTCGCGCTCCTGAATTCGAGCGATGTCATAGCTGCCGCCAGAGTCCTCGCGGATCGGCTCGACAAGGATGCGCCTGACACTGACGCGCGAATCACGCTTGCCTACCGCCTGACGCTCGGCCGGACGCCAACCGACACGGAACGCCGGCTGTCACGCGAGTTCGTAGCCCAGTCGCCATGGAGCGAGTTGTGCCGGGCGCTTTTCAATGTGAATGAATTCATCTACCTCGATTGAGCGACGCTCCAGCCGGCTTGACGCCTTTGGCCGCGTCGTCAGGAATTCGAGCAAGTCGAGCACATCCGGAATCATGCGATTTCGGCGATGCGACGAGTTGCTCGATCACGTCGCGATGCACCACGATCTTCTTTCCTTCCGAATTGAAAAGCTCGGTGGTCGTCCTCGTTTCTGATGCCAGCAAGAATCCGGACAATGCTTGACCCCCACGATTCTCGCCTGTATCGTGATGAAAGTTCTCGCGTCTGCATCCCACCTGGAAGCCGCCATGAATCCGCTCTTCGAATACCACGTTCAGCAAACGCGCCGCCAGTTCTTCGCCTCGGTCGGCCTCAGCTTCGGCGGCCTCGCGCTCGGACTTTGCGACGGCAAGGCACAGGCGCCGGCCGCGCGGCCGGCAGTGCATCCGGCTCTGCCCGGCTTGCCGCACTTTGCGCCACGGGCGAAATCGCTGATCTATTTGCACATGAATGGCGCGCCGTCGCAGATCGATCTGTGGGATCACAAGCCCGGCATGCAGCGCTATTTCAATCAAGATCTGCCCGCCAGCGTGCGCATGAACCAACGGCTCAGCACCATGACCAGCGGCCAGGGCCGCTTTCCGGTCGCGCCGACCAAGTTCAAGTTCTCGCAGCACGGGCAGGCCGGCACCTGGGTGTCGGAACTGTTGCCGCACACGGCGAAAATGGTCGATGACATCTGCCTGATCAAGACGGTCAGCACCAACGCGATCAATCACGACCCGGCTTGCACCTACGTCATGACCGGCAGCGAAGTGCCCGGCAAGGCGTCGATCGGCTCGTGGCTGGCCTACGGCCTCGGCGCCGAGACGCAAAACCTGCCCGCGTTCGTCGTGTTCACGCCACGGTTCCCGGCGTCTGGCAACGGGCAGGCCCTGTTCACGCGCATGTGGTCGTCGGGATTTCTACCTACTCGCTTCAACGGCGTCGCCCTGCGCGGCACCGGCGATCCCGTCCTCTACGTCCAGAACCCGCCCGGCGTCACCAGCGACGATCGCCGTACCATGCTCGACGCCCTCAGCAAACTCAACGAACGCAACTTCGAACGGCTCGGCGATCCCGAGACGCACACGCGCATCGCCCAGTACGAGATGGCCTTCCGCATGCAGACCAGCGTGCCCGAGCTGGTGGATCTGCGCACCGAGACGCAACGCACGCTCGACATGTACGGCCCCGAGGCGACGCAGCCCGGCACCTTCGCGAATAGTGCCCTGCTCGCACGCCGGCTGATCGAGCGAGGCACCCGCGTCGTCCAGATCCTGCATCGCGGCTGGGATCAGCACGGCGACTTGCCCAACGCGCTGCGCAACCAGACCAACGACACCGATCGTGGCGTTGGCGCGCTGCTGATGGACCTCAAGCAACGCGGCATGCTCGACGACACCCTCGTCATCTGGGGCGGCGAGTTCGGCCGAACGGTGTACTCGCAGGGCGCCCTGTCGCGCGACAACTACGGCCGCGACCATCACCCGCGCAACTTCTGCATGTGGCTCGCCGGCGGCGGCGTCAAGGGGGGCATCACCTACGGCGAAACCGACGACTTCAGCTACAACATCGTCGATCGCCCCTGCCACCTGCTCGACCTCTACGCCACGGTCCTCAAATGCATGGGCATCGACCACGAGCGGTTGACGTATCGCCACCAGGGCCTGGATCAGAAGTTGACCGGCGTGGAAGGCGCGCAGGTGATTCCCGATTTGCTCGCGTGAGATGCAGGTGAACCTTCAGCCGAGATCCACTCGAATTGCAAAAGAGCCGCATTTTTATGCGGCCGGTAGCCGGTAGGCATGTGTTCCTTTTGGGAGGGGGAGAGGCCCCCTCTCTTGAGATGAGTGACAACTGAGTTTGACTTTTGATGAACCTCGCTCACGTGTCGGGCTGGTGATTGCACAAGCCCGACGCGTAAGCGAGGTTTTCAAACGAATCTTGCAAATCACCCGGGATGCTCGAGGAAATTTGCGAACATCACTTCGTTGTTGATGCGGCCTTCGTCGTAGATTGAAATGATGCGAATCGTATTGTCAAGTTGTGGCTCCAGGATCACGTACAGCGGTAACTGCTCGGTTCCGAATACCTTCTTCTGGAATGGCAGGTTGACTACCTCCGCATCGCTTTTTGAGCGTCCGGGATTGCTGGCGAGTTCGGGTTGGAGATCGCGTGCATAGTATTTGGGTGGAACCGTGTCGGTGTAGAGCTTGACAAAGATATATGGCTCAAAGAGAGGCGTGATGCGCGATTTCGTGAACACGCTTTTTTCGTTGATCTTGCAATTGGTGCAAGTCACTCCCGTGCAGTCCAGGAAAATGCGCTTGGCCGTCCCCGTCCGCTTGAACTCTTCGCGAGCAGCCGCGACGGCGTAGGGCAGGTTGGCCGTGTGCGTCACTTCCGCGTCCCCTTCGACGGATTCCGGCAACAGGAACGAATCAACCCAGGCATAGACAGCGCCTCCGGGCCGCTGAGGCTGTCCCGCAGCACCCACTTTGAACAAGGCCGGCGCGAGGTAGAGTGCAAGGCCGAAGAACACAGCGCCGAACAAAAGACGCGGCACCGTGATGTGATCCTCCGGCGTGTCATGCGGCAAGCGGAATGCGCCGATCAAATAAAGGCCGCACAGGACACTCATCGCGATCCACAACCCAAGCACCAGATCGAACGTGAAAAAGGACGGCATCGCTGCGGTCTGGATCAGTTCGGCGGTCCGGAAGAACTTGAAGGCAGCCGCGAGCTCGAGGAAGCCCATCACGACCTTGACGGAGTTGAGCCAGGAGCCGCTCTTTGGCAGCTTCCGGAGTAGCGACGGAAATAGCGCGAGAAAGAAGAACGGCGAAGCAAAGGTGACGGAGAAAGCGAGCCCGCCGAGCAGGTTATGCCACCATGGCCGTGCCGCCGCAGCCGTGCCGCTGAATCCGCCCAGGAAGGGAGCGACACATGCGAAGCTGATGATCGTGAACGTCAGAGCCATGAAGATGGTACCGACGAGGCCCCCCTTGCCTTCGCGCGAGGAGGTGAACTGGGCGAGGCTCGTCGGCAGCTCGATCTCGTACATGCCGAACAAGCTGAGGGCGAAGAACACGAATAGTCCACCAATGAAATAGTTCGTGATCGGGTGAATGCTGAGCATGCGAAAGATCGACAGGAGGAACGCGGCCGCCAGAGTCAGGACGACGACGATCGTCAGCGAGTAGACGCTTGCCATGACGATGGGCCGATGGTGTTCCTTCTCGGACTGTTTGAGGAAGAAGCTAACGGTGATGGGGATCATCGGGAAAACGCAGGGCGTGATTAGCGAGATGGCTCCCCAGAATACGCCCGCCAGCATGAACGCCACAAGATCGGCGCTCGCATCGCCTTTGCCTGCCTTGTCGGCGACAATCTGGGCCGCGATATTGTCCATCGCTTCCTTGTATTTTTCGTGGCTATCGCTGATTAATCCTTCGCTGATGATGGCGCCCTGTTCCGAGCCGCCTCCCTTCGCATTGCCCCTCGCCAGGCCCGGCTTTATATCGGATTCGATGGGCACGACTTCGATCGAAGGCCTGGACTCGTGCAGCCGACGGAAAATGTCCGCGGACATCGGTACCAGCGGTTCGTCGCTGACATCGATGCTCACCGGAAACGTGTGGTCAAACCATCGGCATGTGGTTGCATTGCAAATCTGGATGCGCATCTTGATCGGGACGTTCAGTTCGCCCGGTGCGTTCTCGTCAACAAAGATATCCTGGCCCCAGGAGAAGTGCTTGAGGAATTTGAAGTAGGATTTTCCGAGCAGTTTGCCGACTTTCGGTGCTGACTCGTGCAGAGGCCAGATGGGCTTGGCGCCAGCGACCGGTTCCACTTTCCACGAAGTCAGCTGTTCTGGTTCCTGCTGGCTCGTTCGCTGAGTGATCGGGTAAGTGTTGTAGCCATCCGTGAGCGTCCCGTCGATCTCGACACGGACGATCTGACCCCGGCGTGGCCT
>DASRSQ010000985.1:0-5075 GCA_035656475.1 Gemmataceae bacterium
GCCAAATTCGAGCGGCTCGCCACGAATAACCTGCCGGGCCGCACGCTGGCTTCGCTCGCCGTGGCCGGTCGCGCAATCTACCTGCGCACCGACACCCACCTCTACCGGATCGAAAAGTCCGGCTGACTTTGCATCGGCTTGTTGCAACCTATTCTTCGCCGGCGGGCGTGCCATCGCGCCGTGCCATTTCGACGATCTTGCCGGTCGCTTTGTCGATCGTCACGGCCTCGATCGAGGCCAGGTTATCGCCTCCGCGGGCGCCGCCGACGAGCAAGCTGCGCGCCGTGCGGGATCAGACGATGCTCGATCCGCGGCTGGACAATTGCTCTCCCTCCGGGCGGCGGTCGGCGATCCGTCGTTGCCGGCGCAAAGAAACGGTAACTCGTTCGCTTGACGCGCCTACAAATGTAGATATAACGACAACTGTAGGCACAGACTCGAATGAGGTATCAAATGTCAAAGCTGGAACTGCCGCCCCTGTCCGACGCCCAGTTAGACATTGTCAATATTGTCTGGGATCACGGCACGGCGACCGTCGGTCAGATCTGGAAGGCCCTGGCCGAACGCCGGCCCATTTCCCGAAATACGGTCTCCACGATGGTGACGCGCCTCGAAGAAAAGGGATGGTTGCGTCATCGGGTTGTCGGAGGGACTTTTCTGTACTCCGCAACGCGTCCGCGGAAAAAGGTCTTGCCACAGATCATCCATCGGCTCGTAGACGCAGCGTTTCAGGGCTCGGCCGAAGGACTCGTGCTCACCCTATTGGAAGGCGGCCGTTTGTCAGCGGACGAAGTCGAACGCATCAAGGCGATGCTCGAAGCAGCGGAAACTGAGATGCGGGAGGAAAAGCAATGACCGCGCTCTTACGCATGTATCCTGGCGACGGCTGGCTGATTCTTGCCCTCAACACGCTGGTTCAAGTAACCGCGGTGATCCTCGCGGCTTGGCTCCTTGCGCGCGTCAGCGATCAAAGGAACGCGGCCTGGCGTCACAACATCTATTTCGTTGCGCTCCTCTGCGTGTTGGCCAGTCCGATATTAACGTGGGTCGTGCAAACCAGCGGCATTGCCCTTCTGACGTTGCGAACTCCTGCACCGGCGATGCATGTCCGGGGCTCATCGGACAGCGCACCGGAATCGTCCGCCCTGGCGATACCGACGCAGCAGCAGGTACGCGTGGCACCTCCTGTTGAATTGAAGGCCCAGAACCTCGAGCAGGTCGCACCAGTCGAGAGCCGGATCGCTGACTCATTTCCGGATAACCTCCGGGCGTGTGTGGGATTCGTTGTCTTGATCTGGCTAACTGGAATGGTTTTCCATTTGGCGCGCTGGTGTCATGGACTGTATTTGATTGCTGCTTTGCGGCGCGAAGTTCGTCCACTCGCCTGCGAATCGATGGCGCAAGTAATGCATCAGGTTCGCGAAGCCGTGGGAACTACCCGGCTCCCGCAGATGGCAACATCCGTCGGCTTGGACCGGCCGATGATGGTGGGATTGATTCGGCCGCTGGTGATTCTACCGGAAGATACGCTCCGCTCTCTTCCCAAGCCAGAACTGGCCGACATTCTTATCCACGAGTGTGCTCACGCGGTTTGCCTGCACCATGTCGTCGCCCTCCTTCAGCGCGTGGCAACGATCGTGTACTGGTTCCATCCGCTCGTGTACTTGATGAATCGAGAATTGGCTCGGGCGAGAGAGGAGCTATGCGACAACTACGTCCTCCGTTGTAGTAATGCGCCGCGATATGCGCGCACGCTATTGGACGTATCTCAGCTACTAGTGGACACGTCCCCGCAGCGCGCGGCGCTCGGTCTGTTTTCGTATCGCTGGAGCCTGGAAGATCGCGTTGCTGGCCTTCTAGACCGAAGGAGACGTATTACGATTCGCGCAAATCGTTGGTCTGCCGCCGCGGTCAGCACGACATTCCTGTTCCTTGCGATATTGATCGCCGGTACGTCAATTGTTCAAGCCGATCCACCAGTGAAGCCCGAACCCGAGCCGCGAACACCATCGGCACCAGTCCTGATATCGACGTTATCCGCCGGAGATCAACCACAAAGGGAGGCGAACAATGAGTATGCCGGAAACATCTACGCCGTGCGGTTCAGTCCGGATGGAAATACGCTAGCGGCCTCTTGGGGTGACGGAACGATCAAGCTGTGGGACGTGGCGTCACGCAAGAATACTGCGATATTCGTTTCGCCCAAGGCGCAGCCGAACGAAACGATCCTCATCAAGTCGTTCGCGTATAGCCCCGACGGCAAGACCGTCGCCTCGGGAAATAACGGCTCCATGACCGCCGGAATGATCCGGCTGTGGGACACGACCAACGGCCAGAACACGGCCAAGTATAACGGGCGCGACAAACCTTGGCTCGCCGGAATCGCGGGTATCTACTGCGTGGTCTTCAGCAACGATGGTAAGACCTTGGTGACTGGCAGTGAGGACAATGTCATCCGATTCTGGGATGCGGGCAGTGGCGCGGTTACAGCGACGCTCAAGGCCGATCCCAGCGACAGGATTTATGCCCTCGCGGTTAGCCCAGACGGGAAGACTCTTGCGTCAGGTAGCAGTCAGGGAACGATCAAGCTGTGGGATATAAACAGCCGTACGAACGCAGCGACTTTCAAGGCCGTTGGCAAGGGAAATAGCGTCTATTCAGTGGCCTTCAGCCCAGACGGGAAGACGTTAGGTGCCGGATGCTGGATGGAGGGGGGCGGCATGTTGTGGGACATCGCTAGCGGCACGAATACCGTGAAATTCAAGCCAGACCGTGCGGACTCTGCCGGAACCAATAACCCCAACGATATGACGTATAGTGTCGCCTTCAGCCCGGACGGCGGGGTTTTTGCGCAAGGCTGCCACAACGGAATCATCGTGTTGTGGGACGTGAAAAGTTCTAAGAAGATCGCAGTCCTCACTGGGCACTCCGCCTTGGTTCGTTCTCTCGCGTTCTCGCCCGATGGCCGCAGGCTGGCGTCGGCGAGCGACGACAGTAGCATCAAGCTGTGGAGTTTGTTCGCGAAAGGTGGACGAACCGAGGCGGAATAAAACCGTCGATGATCTAAAATACGAGTTGTCCGCAAAAGAACTGCAGGGAATCAGCCTGCCGAACCTAGTCACGATTGATGCTCGCGATCTTGCCGGTCGCTTTGTCGATCGTGACGGCCTCGATCGAGGCCAGGTTATCGCCGCCTCGTGCTCCGCCGACGAGTAACAATTGTGCACCGTGCGGGATCAGGCGGTGAACAATCCGCGGCTGGAGCTTCGTGACCAGGTCCCACTTTTTTCCCGCCGTGTCGAGCCGCAAGAGCGAACCATCGGCGACGCTGGCATACACACGACCGCCCAGCGTGCAGGCCGCCGGAGCGAAGCCGTTGTGATCCTGCCCCGGCAACTCGGCCACCGTCGACCATGTCTTCTGTGCGGGGTCGTAAACGTCGACGCGCCGCTCCGGCACATTATCCTCGTTGAAACCACCGATGACGAAGATCTTGCCGTCGTGCACGGTGACGATCAATGCGCGACGCTGGAATGGCTGATCGATCTCTTGCCATGTGGGCGCGTCGGCCTTCAGATCAAGCACCAACGCTTTGTCGAGCCAATCCTCTCCATCTTCGCCGCGCATATTCCAACCACCGATGACGTATAGCTTGCCGTCGACCACGGCCACATCGTGCGACGAACGCGGTACCGGCAAAGATGGCAGCGATTGCCACTTGCCCACGGCCGGATCGAAGCGCTCAACGTCCGCGATTGAGTAATTGTCCGTCGGATCGCCCGGCTTGTTGCGCGGCTGCATGCCACCAACGCGGTAGATCTTGCCATCCCAAGCAGCCAGGTTCATTCCTTGCAAGCCAGGACCGCTGGGCAATTCTTCCCACGTGCGACCGTCGGAAAGCTTCAATCGCGCGAAACGCTTCGACACGGCCTCGGTCGAATAGGTATGTACCCGGGCGATGTGACCGCCGTAGATGTACAACCATCCGTCACTGCCGACGGCGCCAAAGCTCGAAGCCGCCACCGGCATATCGGCGTATCCGTGCATGGCATTCGCCTGACCGACATCGGCAACCAGCGTGGCGTAATGACGAGTGGACTGGTAAGGCTTGCCGTCGACTTCTCCCCCCTTCGGTTCGAAGTGGCGCGTCCAGGCCGCGTATCGTCCGGGAGCGGCAAACGTTTTTGTCTGTCCGTTCTCGCCCGTGGTGACCTTCGTGCGCTCGCCATCGGGGAGCACGAGATTCACTTCGGCTTGTGCCACAGGCTTGCCGCCGGCCATGACGCGAAAGGCGACTGCTCCCGCCGAGCCGACGGGTACGAGTTCCACGGGCACACGATCGCCCAGGCCGACGCGAGCATCGAACGCATCGCCGACGATCGTCTTCGGATGGTAGACCAGTCGAAATGCCGGCCCTTCGCCGCGCTGCATAAGGCCCAAATCGGCCGTGCCATAGACGACGCGCAGTCCTTCGCCGGGTAACTCGATCGCGGCCGTATCGTCGGCTGTCTTGCTTAGCGTTAGTTCCGTTTCCTTGCCGGCCGCATCGCGCACCTTCAATCGAGGCTTGCCCGCCAGCACCATTTCGATCTCGGCGTCGGGCTCTAGATCTTCGCTCAGCACGACGGCGGCTTTGGTTCCGGAAGAATCCGGCACGAGGAACACGAAATGCGCACGCGCGACGCACGTCGTGCCAAGTACCAGGACACACCACACTGCACCGGTCGAAACGATTGACGCTTTACGTTGTGGCAGCACGATCGTCTTCCTCGCGGCACACGGCCGCATTAATGATTAAAACTTCGCACGCATCCTGTTGCGTGGTGTCAGATCCTCAGGCACGCACCGCTTTCCGGCCGCGTGCGAATGACTCGTAACTTCCCGTTTCGTTGCCTGTGTTTCGTTGCAAAGCACGGACCGCACGATTCTCTTGGAATAAAAAGTCGTGCCGGGCTGGCCCCTAACGTTGATCTGCCAGCCCGGGCACGACGTGATGGCAGGACGCCGTCTCCGCGGCCTCCGCCATCGGCCATATTCAAGTTGGGCATTCCATCCTTGGTCTGTCCTATAAATCC
>DASRSQ010000986.1:0-12631 GCA_035656475.1 Gemmataceae bacterium
TAAGCGGCCGGGTTATGGCCGTAACCCGCACGCTTACGCGTGGCGGCTCGCCGCTCAAACTTCCTTTGAATTTGTTCACGATACCAGTTGGAAAAACAGCTCTTCCAGATCTTCCTGCCCATGCTGCTGGCGCAATTCGTCGAGCCGGCCGGCTGCCTGGATCTTGCCCTTGCTGACGATGGCGACGCGATCGCACAGCTTCTCGACTTCGCGCATGATGTGGGTCGAATACAGGATGCATTTGCCCTGATCGCGCAGCCGTTTGATGTTGTCGAGCACCGCGCGCGCGACGAGCACGTCGAGGCCGAGCGTTGGCTCGTCGAAGATCATGACCGGGGGGTCATGGACGATGGCGCGGGCGATCGACACCTTTTGCCGCATGCCGGTGGACATCTTGGCGCCGATGACGTCGCGGAATTCGTTCATCTGGAAGGTGGTGAAGATCGTCTCCATGCGCTCGCGCAGGTGTTCGGGCGTGAGGCCGTAGAGTTTGCCAAAGTATTCGACCATTTCCCAGGCGGACATGCGGTCGTAGATGGCGGTGTTGGCGGAGAGGAAACCGATGTGCTGGCGGACCTGGCTGGCCTGGGTGACGACATCGTAGCCCGCGAGCGTGGCGATGCCGCTGGTGGGTTTGAGGACGGTGCAAAGGATGCGCATGGTGGTGGTCTTGCCGGCGCCATTGGGGCCGAGCAGGCCGAAGACCTCGCCAGGGACCGCGTCAAAGTTGATGTGATCCACGGCCATGACCTGGCCGCGCCGCAGATCGCGAAAAGACTTCGTCAGGTTTTCGACGTGGATCATGCACTTCTCGGCGAGCCGTGACGCGCGAGCGTCCGGGTTAGACGCAATCGCCGACGGAACCCGGCCGCTTACGCGGCACGGCTCGCCGGCGGTCTATCCTTCGAAGACGATCTCGAGCACTTCGTAGCGGATCGTGCCCATCGGGACCGTGATGTGAACGACTTCGCCGATCTTCTTGCCAACTAGCCCCTGACCGATGGGACTGTTGGTCAGAATTCTGTTCAGGTTGTAGTCCTCTTCGCCCGGGCCGACGAGGTGAAACATCTCGACCTCGTCGCCATCGAGGTCCTTGACTCTCACTTTGGATCCGAAAACGACGACGTCGGTTGGCAACGTGCTCTTGTCGACAATGACCGCCTGGCTGAGCTGACTTTCGAGCGCGTTGATGCGTGCTTGCAAGTGTCCCTGGTCCTCACGCGCGGCATGATACTCCGCGTTTTCGCTGAGGTCCCCCATTTCGCGGGCCGTGGCGATGCGCTTGGCGACCTCGATCATCGCGACGTTCTTCATGTGATCGAGCTCGGCCTTCTTCTTCTCGTATCCTTCCTTGGTCATCGGGATGCGATCATCAGGCATGTTGGCCCTCCTTCAATAACTTGCGCGGGCTAGTCGCTTTGGTGTTCGGCGTTTAACAGGATCACGCACGATGATCTAAAAGCACAACCGGCGGACTGCTCCGCCGGCTCTGAATCTCGCTCAATTATTCTATATCTTGAAGGACCGGCGGACGGTTGTAAAGGTTCGTTTTTTCGATTTCGCAAGGAAGTTACGGTTCCCAGAAAGGTTCATCGCCCGCCGCCGGCGTGAGTAGAGAGGCCAGAGAGAGATCGCTTTGTCCCTTGGCGAAGCTCCCGACCTTGAGGGAATACGAGAGCCAGCGCACGGTGCCATCGCAAAAAGCCACATTGCAGCCGCCGGAGTACGGGCCGCCGAAGCCGCGGGCTGCGTCGGTGCGCGTGTCGTCACTGTCGCGGGCAAAAGTGACGGGCCCCAGAGCGAGATTGCTCGATAGGGCGGTCGCCGTGGTGCCGCCGATCAGAAACGTGTCGAGGTAACCCGGGATCGATTCGGCGTTGCTGTAGTCGCGGGGCCGAATCTGGCCTTCGCCGCACAGGATCGTGTTCGATGTGCCGTCGGTGATGTCTGCGAATGTTCGCCTGCTGTCGATTGCCGCGACGTCGCCGGTGTCGCTGTTAAGCCAGGGATTGAGAACGTAATCGGACCAGGGAGGCGTGTCCGCGCCGACGGCGGGCGTGTTGCTCGTCAATGGCCGGCCGCGTCCGGGACAGAGAAATTGCTTGATCCCTTCGTTTGTGGAGCCGGCCTGGAACACGTCATTCTTTTCCATGAACGGCAATATCTGGAAGCACCAGCTACCGCTGGTCGCATCGCCGGGCCTGGCCTGATTCGTACCGTTGAACGGAAATCGCTTGTGGACATCGTAAAAGCCATGGGCCGCCAGGCCGATCTGCTTGAGATGGCAAATCGACTGGGTGCGCATTGATGCTTCGCGAACAAACAGAAGGGGTGGAATGATCAGCCCAAGGCAGGTCATGGCAAATAGCGCGACGAACGCGTAAAAGGCCCACGTCAGGGGCGGCCACGCCGGAGGCCGCCCAATCGAAACTTTGCCCTCGCCATCTGTCGTCGGCACCGCTACCTTGGCGGCGACTTCGGGCGTTGCAATCGCATTGCACAGCCCGCAAGGCTGATTGTCTGGAATGACGGAGCCGCACTTCGGGCACACGATGTCGGCCATGGTCGTCTCTGGGATGGATGTGCAGAAGCGATTGTACCTCAAACAAGCACGAACGAAAGCGAATTGTCAGGCCGCCAGGCGTTGGCGACGGGCCAGCAGGCTGTCATAAAGCGCGATGTGCCGCAGCGCGATGTTGCGCCAGTCATACTCGCTCACCGCGTGCCGGGCGTTGCCGCTCATGCGGTTGATGAGCACATCGTCCGTGAGCAGACGATGCAGGGCGGCGGCCAGCGCGTCCGGCGCTTGCGGCGGCACGAGCAGGCCCGTCTTCTCGGGGCGGACCAGGTCGGCCAGGCCGGGCATGTCGGTGGCCAGCATCGGCAAGCCCGATGCGTATCCCTCGAGCACCACCAGGCCGAAGGCCTCCCACTGGCGCGACGGGATCACTCCGAAGCGGGCGTTCTGCAAGAGATACGTCTTGGCCGGGCCGGTGACGGTGCCGAGAAAGCGCACGCGCTCGGTCAGGTCGAGCTGGCCGGCGAGCACCTCGAGCGCGGCTCGCTCTTCGCCGTCGCCGATAATCACAAGCTGGATCCGGTCACTTTCAGGCGTGCGCGCCAGCGCTTGCAATAGGACGTCAACGCCCTTGCGATATTTCAAACGCCCGAGGAAGACGGCGTACGATTTCGGCGCCACGTCCAGCGGGCAGGTGCTGGGGCGGGCAACGCGTTCGGTGTAGTTGGCAAGATGCACTCCGTTGGGGATCTCGACGATGCGCGGCGCGATCTCGGGGCAGAGGCGGGCGAAGCCGTCGCGGGTGAAACGGCTGATCGCGATCAGTGCCGCCGCCGAGCGCAGGCCCTGCACGCAGCGTTCGACGATCGTCGACTTCTGCAGGCGGACGTTGCATTCATAGACGTCGCCGCCATGGCTCGTCACGACCATCGGCACACGGATTTCGTCGCGCAAGAGCGATGCGAGATAGGTTGGCGGATAGATGCCGTGGCAATGCAAGAGATCGAAGGGCCGCTGGCGAAAATGGTTCAGCAGATAGCGGCGATACCAGTCGATGAAGTATTGCGTGGAATAGAAGCGTGGATGGCGCGCGACAGGATAAGGATAGGCAGCGTCGTTGACCGACAGCTTGCGCGGGCTCGGCGCGAGGACCGCGACATCATGGCCCAACGCCTGGTATTGCCGGGCGAGGGCATCCACGACCATCTCCTGCCCGCCCATCTTGGGCAACGCCGTATCGGTGTACAGGCAGATTCGCATGTTGGCTTCCCTCGCCGCAGAATGCGTTCATCCGCAACGGTATATACGCAGGTGGCCGAACCAGGATCAAGAGCATTGTTTGATCGAGCGTGTTGAACTTGCCCAGCAACCAGGAGTCGGCTACATTCCGGGGGGATTGGTGAAATCTGGGCTGACTTGCAAAGGTGGGGCAACACGATTCAACCTTGCCCGAGGCAGGGCTTGCCAGCTGGGTTTCACAATAGTCGTGCTGCGCCCGATCACATCGCGTTCGCTAAGTACCTCTCCTCACAAGTTGGGGAACAGTCGAATTTTTGCGCGAATGTGGCGTGAAGACAGAAGGGACTCGGTATTCCACTTAGTTTTGAGTCCCTTCTATGTTCACGCCACATTCGTGCAAAAATTCGACTGTTCCCCAACTTGTGAGGAGGAATACTAAGAAACGGATCGCCGGACTGCGATGACTGCCTCGTCAAGCCTGGACAGAAACCGCGAGCGGTCTTTCGGCGTAATCGGAGGCGGACCGCCGGTGATAGTGCCGTCCTGGCGCAGATCCGCCATCAGTTCGCGCATTGCCAAGGCAGCGCCGATATCACTTTCGGAAAATGGGTTGCCGCGCGGATCAATGACGCGAGCTTCTTTTGCCAGGCAACGGGCCGCGAGCGGAATGTCGGCAGTGATAACGATATCACCTTCCCCTGCCTTCTCCGCAATCCATTCATCCACTGCCCCGAAGCCAGGGCACTCAATTAATTCGAAAAGGGCGTTGCTGGGGATCCGGATGCTCGTGCGTGACACGACTCCGACGCGAATCTCATAGCGTCGCGCAACTTTGTAGACCTCCTCCTTCACCGGACACGCATCGGCATCGATATAAATGGTCAACATGGCATCTCTCGTCAATTTGGTGATGGTAGCGGAATGTACTCATCTCGCCCCGCGAGATAAACAGCCTCACGCGAAACGCGAGGAGGACGATCGTCAATTGCGACGTTGTCGCCCGGCGAGCCGTGCCAATGTTTAACGGAACTTCGCCTCGAGGCTGGTTTTCTTGGTACGATCGGCCTGTATGCTAGGAAACTACCAGCCCGCGGTGTCCAGGATCTGGAATGCGAAGAATCTCCATTTTGATACCGACACGGCTTTCAGCCTTGTGTATAATAGCTGCGTCTGTGGATGGGGGATTTCAGCCCGCAGAAAATCCGACCAACCCATCGCTTATCACATTGCGAAAGTAAGGCTGCGATTGCTCACGCAACCCATTTTCGGTTCAATCATTACTGTGTCAGCGCTTACTGCGCGGCGGTATGCGACTTCGCTTCGTTACTGCCTGAACATGAATAGAAGCAGTTTTACCTGGGGACAAGTCCGCCCTTTTCGCATTGTAAATAAGAATTCAGTCTAACTCGGGGAACCGGACCATGTTGAATTTCCTGATGCGGTCTTTTCGTCTCTTACGATCTTCCATGTCCAAAGGCCGGACCGTGCGCCGGCAACCGAAGTACGTCCGTCTGGGCATCGACCTGCCTCTGGAAGAGCGCCTGACGCCGACCAATGTCACGGCCAGCATCAACGGCACGCAACTAACCTTGAGCAAGCCTTCGGGCAGTGTCTCCCTCACGATCGTCAACTCCGGCTCATTCCAACAATTCACCATCAACACCAACGCCGGCAATACGATAAGTTTCGGCACCCTGGTCGGTACGTCATTCACAACGCCGACCGTCATCACTTCGATCGTCATCAGCCTCGGTACCGGCACCGACAGCGTCACCTTCGACGGAGCCTCCGCAGGCAGCATCAACTTGACGGGCGGGACCACCACGAACCCCACCGGGCTCAGCATTAGCGGCAGCGGCGGCGACAAGACCATCACCGCGCAGAATCTCTATCTCTTGAACAAGAGCAATCTGAAGATGGCCATGGGGGGCAACGGCGCACTTACCACTTCCTTCACCGATGTTGACGTGACAGGCACCGCCACGATCACCCACAACACGGGCTCGGGCAATACCTCCTTCACCCTCACCACCAGCTCCAACAATGCCGCCACGGTCAACAACTGGGGTAGTCTTTCGATCTCCAACGCCGCTGGCTCCGACACCAACATCATCAACGACACCAATTTCACCGGCAACGTCTCCATCACCAATGGCAATGGGTCCGGCAGCACCAGCCAGTTCGCCGGCAGCAAGAATCTCTTCGCCGCCAACCACAGCACCGGCCTGCTCACCGTCCACGGCGGCATCACCGTGACGACCGGCACCGGACAATCCGATACCGAACTCAACGACTATAACGTCCACGGCGCCGTAAGCATCACCACGGGTTCAGGCACCAGCGGCCAATCGGTTGCCAACTTCGTCGGCATCGCCAACAACCAATCCCTCGCCGCCATGGTTCCAACCATTGGCAGCACTAGCGTCACCGGCACCGCGGTCGGGAGCCTTAATCCGGGCCTCACCGTCGATATCGGCACCGACGCCGCGGGCGATGATTTTCCGCTCGTCGTGCAAGGCACCCTCGGCGTCACCACGAACGGCAGCGGATCCGCCGACATCGAACTCAACGATCTGACCGTCGGCGGCGCCGCCACCGTCACGCTCGCTTCCACCGCGGGAAACACCGTCAACGTCCGCGGCGATCAGGCTCTGACCACCTTTAACTCTCTCGCCATCAATTCGTCCGCGACTGGCAGCAGCACCAACAACACCTTCAACATCCAGACGGTTCAGGGGAACGCCTACTTTACCGGCGCCCTCACCTTCAAACTCGGTACCGGCTCCGACAACATCACCGTCGGCGCCTCCAATGGCACCGTCCAGACCGGCGGCGCTTTCGGCCTTACCGGCACCGGCGGCAACAAGACCATCACCGCGCGCAATGACAACTTCGGCAGCATTTCCTACTCTTTCACCGGCACTGTCGCCGGCTCGCTCACCTCGCTTTACACCGACGTCAATGTCACCGGCGCCGCGACCCTGTCCCATACCAACACCGGCAACACATCCTTCACCGTCGCCGTCAGTGCCAATAATACCAACGCGCTCAACAACTGGAGCAGCCTGACGATCACCAACGGCGCCGGCTCCGACATCAATACCATTCAGGACACCGATTTCTCCGGAAACGTCAGCATCACCAATGGCGCCGGCGTGGCGGGGCAATTCGGCGGGAGCCATAATCTCCTCGAAGCCAACCACAATGCCGGTCTGCTCGCCGTTCATGGCGGACTCAGTATCTCGACCACCAGCGGCCAGTCCGACACCGAGGTCAACGACTACAACGTCCACGGCGCCGTCACCATCGGCGCCGGCAGCGGCGGCTCAGGCTTCGCCAACTTCGTCGGCATTGCCAATAACCAATCCATCGTCAGCGTCATTCCGACCGTCGGCAGCGTCAGCATCACCGGCACCGCTGTCTCGGGCCTCAATCCGGGGCTCACGGTCGATATCGGCACCGATGCCTCGGGCGACGATTTCCCTCTCGTCGTGCAAGGCACGCTCGCCGTCTCAACCAGCGGCACCGGATCCGCCGACATTGAACTGAACGATCTGACCGTCGCCGGCGCCGCCACCATCACTCTCGCCAGTACCGCGAGCAACACCGTCAACGTCCACGGCGATCAGGCCCTGACCACTTTTGGCTCGCTCGCCATCATTTCGTCCGCCACCGGCAGCGCCAACAACACCTTCAATATCCAGACCATCGACGGCAACGCTTACTTCACCGGCGCCCTCACGTTCAAGCTCGGCAATGGCTCCGATGTCATCAAGGTCGGCAACTCGACCTCCGCCACCAGTGCCGTCGTGACCGGCGGCGCCTTCGGCGCTTCCGCCACCACCGGCACCAGCTTGACCACCAAGACCATCACCGCCGTCAACGACATCTTCGGCAGCATCGCCATCAGCTTCACCTCGACCGGCTCGCTTTCCTCTACCTTCACCGATGTCAATGTCAACGGCGCTGCCACCGTCACTCATTCGGGCACCGGTTCAACTTCCTTCACCATCGCCACCAGTTCCAATAACGTCAACGCACTCAACACCTGGGGCAGCCTCGCCATCACCAATGGCGCCGGCTCCGACATCAACACCATCAATGACACCGATTTCAATGGCAATGTCACCATCGCCAATGGCGCCGGCGCCGGTACCACCGCCCAATTCGCTGGCAGCCACACCGTGTTCTCCGCCGACAACTATCAAGGTTTGCTCGCTGTCCATGGCAATGTCTCCATCACGACGACCAACGGCCAATCGGACAGCGAGATCTACGACTACAATGTCAGCGGCAGTGTGAGCATCACCACTGGCGCCGGCATCCTGAATCAAAGCGCCCCCAATCTTGCCGGCATTGAAGACAATCAAACCGTTTCCGGTTCCGGAATCCCGGTCATCGGCGGCAACGTCACCATCGTCGGCACCCCGACCAAGAATCTCAGCCCGGGCCTGATCATCAACCTTGGCATCGACAATTCCGCCAATAATTACCCCCTCGTCATCGCTGGCAACCTTGCCATCACCACCAACGGCACCGGCTCTGCCAAGATCACTCTCAACGATCTCAATGTCGGCACCGGCGCCGCAGGCACCACCACCGCCACCACGTTCGGCGCCACCACCATCACACTCGGCTCCACCACCAGCAACAACGTCGTCAGTGTGCAGGGTTCTTCCGTCACCTCCGTCTACTGGAACTTCACCCTGACCTCCGCCGCCGGCGGCGCCAATAGCTTCAACTTCCAGAATCAGGCCGGAACACTGGAAATGACGGGCACCACAAAGGTCACCCTCGGCGCAGGCAACGACACCGTCGCCCTGGCGACGGCCAGCAATTCCATCCTCGAACTCTTTGGCACGAGCACCTTCGATGGCGGGGCGGGAATTGACCAGCTCTTCAATGGCCCGGTTGGCACCGACCTGTTCTACATCTTCACGCCGGTCATCAAGAACTTCCCGTGAGAGGCACCTTGAGGGCGTGTTTGCCCTACGTCATCGCCGGCCGGAACGTGAGCCAGGCGATGACGTCGCCTAGGCGCAGCTACGCGATCTCAACGCCACGTCCTGACAGATATTCTCACCGAGCGGGATGTAGGCCGTGGCTTTCGGTAGGTGGTCTATTGGGTGCCGTGACATGCGTACCTGGGCCGTGGATGGCATCAGGGTAATCGGTTGATCATCCACAACGCTGGCGCTGTTCGGCGATTGGACACTTGTGCGCAAGGAACCCGTTTTCGGTCATTGCTGTGTGGGCAAGCGGGCCTCCAGCCAGGCCTGGATGTCGTTGATGAAAAGCATCGGATCGGGCTCGAACTCCAGCGTGTGGTGCGCTCCCTCATATTCAATAATCTGCTTATCCGGCGTTGCGAAGCGCTCGACGTAGTCGCGCGTCCAGTCGTTGCGGATGATACGGTCCTCCGACGCCAGAAGCATCAGCGTCGGCACATGGACGTATTTCGGACAGAAGCGCAGATAGCCGTCGAGCCGCACGCTTTCGACAAGCAGGCGCGCGGTTGCCTGCAGTAGGCGTCCGGTGTCGGCACGCAGAAAATCTTGCCAGTAGGCGGTCTCGGTGAACAGCTCCGGCTCGTTGAGCGGCACCGGATAGAGCTTGCGCGGCTGAAACAAGCGCGAGAAGACAATGCCGACGCGCTGCCAAAGCGTGGGGCGGACCTTGGCGTAGAAGCCGGGGCAAAGCAGGATGAGTCCATCGACGAGCCCGGGATGGCGGCGTTCCAGGGCGACGGCGAGTTTGCCGCCCCACGAGATGCCTGCAAGGAATACAGGCAGCTTCACGCGTCCCACGTTGCGTGGCAAGGCGGCCAGGAATTCGGCGATGTCGTCGAGCAGTCGGCGAAAGCTGGGCGCGTCGCCGCGCGCTTCCCGGTTCATACCGGAGCCGCGGCGATCCAGGAAATAGACGTCATAGCCGGCCTGGGCGAAGGTCATACAGGAGAATTCGTACCACCCGCCGTGACTCTGGATGCCATGGATGAAGACGAGAATGCCGCGTTGCGGCGTGCTACGGGAGGGCGAAGAAGTGTCACGCGAGGGCAAAGACGTACCACGGGAGGGCGAGGCTCCTGCCGAGCCTTCGTCTTGCACTGGCCTGTCTAATGTCCCCAATCCCGATGCGATTGGCTCGGCGGGAGCCTCGCCCTCCCGTGGCGAGCGCGCGACATATTTGCGATATTTCCAGATGTAGCCGTCGCTGGCTTGATGCTCCAGGATGGTGAAGGCGGTCTCATCCAAGGAGCACCTCCTGGCGGACCGTGACGCGCTGGAGCGCCTGCGGATCGATTTCGATGCCAAGGCCCGGCCCTTCGAGCGCCGGCGCCTTGCCGCCCCAGCCGAAGGTGATGTTTGTCGTCGCCAGTGCTTCGCGCACGAGGTGGCTGTCGTAGGAGCCTTCGCAATAGCGAATATCACGAACGCTGGAGGCGAAGTGGCGGCCCGCCGCCGACAGGATCGCGGTTTCGCCGACCTGGCAACCGAGCTGGTAACCGAGATTGTGGCGGCGTGCGAACTGGGCAAGCCGCAGCGATGCGATGAAGCCGCCGCACTTGGACAGGCGCAGGTTGAACAGATCGCAATATTCGCCGTCCATCGCCCGCTCGGCGTCGATCATGCCGCACAGCGATTCGTCGAGCATGATCGGCACACCGACCGCGGGCCGAACCTCGCGCATGACGCCGATCTCCTCGTGCGGCACCGGCTGCTCCACCGACGTGATGTTGAACGGCTTCAGCTCGAGAATCTTGTCGCGGACATTCGCCGGCGTCCACGCTTCGTTGGCGTCGACGCGCAAGTCCATCTTGCTGCCAACGCGGCGGCGGATCTGGCCCACGCGCTCGACGTCGTTCTGCCCTTCGATGCCAACCTTGATCTTGAGCTGTTTGAACCCGTAGATCCACATCTTCCATGCGGCCCAGCGGGCCTTCATGCCTTGCGCCGACGTGATCGCGCCGCTGTAGCGCACGTGCTCCTTGTGCTCGTAGAGATCGTCATGGGCCAGCAGCTTGGTCACATCGGAGACGGGATGCTGGAAGTACTTGCCATAGGCATCGAGCAACGCCAGCTCGACCGCGCAGCGGGCGCCGTTGCCTCGGCAGCCGCGGTCGTCGTCCGGGATCGGCGCGAGGCGCAGTGCTTCGACGGCCGCGAGCGTCGACTTGAAGGTCGTGCACGCATCGAGCTGTGGCTTGAGGTCGCTTTGCTTGAGGAGGGCCAGGGCCGAATCGATGGTTTCGCCGGTGACATATTCGCGGGGGACGCCTTCGCCGAAGCCGACGGTGCCGTCGGCGAGGGTGACGCGGATGACGATGTTGTCGGTCTCGGTGCGCGTGTGTGAGGCATGCTGGATCGGCTTCTTGAGGGGAATTCGCACCTGCCAGGCGATGATTTCTTTGACGCGCATGGCGTTGTTATACGGAAATGCACTTTTCGCGCTCGCCCGGATACTTGCGGAACCACTGCATCACCACCATCATGCTGTCGGCATGCTCGTAACTGTCGAGCAGTCCCGACCGATTGCGATAAATGGCATCGATCTGCTCCTTCGCCGCCTTGCGGCTTGCCGCATCGTGCGGCTTCAGGATCGACGCAATCGTGCGCGCCCCGTGAATTAGGTGCCAGGTCGTGGTTCCGTCCCAACTGGCGACTGGATAGATAAACGACATCTCCGCCTGGGCTTTGCGAATTCGCGCCAGCCGATCGGCCAGCCATTGCAAGACGGTCAGGCGATCGCGCAGCGCGGCGGCGCGCTCGAACTGGCACGCGACAGCCGCCGCCTGCATCTGGTTTTGCAATTGCTGCAACGGCGTCAAATCGTTGCCGGCGAGGAAGTCGCGTGCCCGGCGTACCTGGGCGTGGTAGTCACGGCGCGTACAGGTGCCGGTGCATGGGCCGAGGCAGGTGCCGATTTCGAGCCGCAGGCAACCCGGATCGCGCTCGCCGGGAAACAACTCCGGCACATCCGGAAAAATCATCTCCTGCGGCTGCGGACAATCGCGCAACTGGAAGAAATCATTCAAGCGCCGGCACGCATCGAGCGCGTTCTGACTCGCGGTCAATGGCCCGAACGCCGATTGCACGCGTGCCGTGATTGTGCGCGACAGGAACAGATACGGCGCCGGCGCTCGCCCCAGGCACAGAAAGGTCAAGCGTCGCCGCAATGGTTGTCCCTGCACGTTCCAGCGCGGCCGCCAGCGCCGGATCAGCTCGAGCTCACGCAGCAAGCTCGCGAACTCGCTCGGCAGCACCTCCCACACGATCGAGCGCGCCTGCCCGATGATGCGTCCCGCCTTGGGCGGCCGGCCCTTGCGGCGAAAGTAGCTCTGCAAGCGGACGCGCAGGTTCTTCGCCTTGCCTACATAGATGAGCTGTTCATCGCCGTCGAGCATGCCGTAAACGCCCGGCCGCGTCGGCGCGAGCAGACGAAGCTGAGCGCGGAGCAGCGCGGCTTTGGCGCCTTCGATGCGGGCGCAGCGCCGTTCGATGCCCGGCGGAACCGATGCACATGGGCCGAAGTCGACGAATTTTCCATCCTGGAATAGCTGCATCGACAACCTGAACCGAGTGAAACGGGGCGGATTTCGGGATCTGGGAAATTACCTATTCGGAGCAGGTTCCGCGTCTGCAAAGAATTTCCCAAGTGTCTCAAGGTCCGACACATTCGACAGAATGCTTGCATCTTGCCTTATCGTTGTAAATCTTCATGTCGATTTCAACACAACGACGGGTTTTTCTCAAGGTCGGAACGTTATGGATGTGAATGAGTTGTGCGTATCGCGGGTCGGTCCAGTCGCGCAAGTGGTATCGGAATTGCCCGGTCCACGCGAAAATCGGCGGGGAAAAGATGTCCTCCTGCCCG
>DASRSQ010000987.1:0-8586 GCA_035656475.1 Gemmataceae bacterium
CTGCGTCAGCGCGTACCAGCAGTAATAGCAATGATTCGACGTCTTCCCCGGCAACGCATTCGGGTCGCGCGCCAGGATCTCATCGCGGATCGCGGCGAGGCCTTCGCGGAATACCTTGCCGACGTACGGATGCGCGCGTCCCTGGCGGATAACCTGCTTGACGCTATCGCGATAGATGTTGCCAATGGTGAGCTGATCGAGATCGGACGCGAAGCCGCAGCATGGTTTGACGTCGCCGCGCGGATTGACGATGAGCGCCTGGCCGGGACCTTCGCAGTAGTCCTCCTCGAACCAGGCGCCGTTCCAGTCGCCGCCGAGTTTCTCGGCCCGCTCGACCGGCGCGAGGTGGTTCCAGTTGAGCGTCATCGTCAGATCGGGCGATACGAGCAAATACCGATGCAGCAGCTCCGACCATTCGACGACCGCGTCGAGTGCCTGGGCCAGCCGATGCACCGGCTCGAGCCCCGCATGCGGACTGCGGCTCGCATATGCCAGCGACAGGATGTTGTCGCGCTCGAACACGTCACGGGCCGTACGGCAAAAGGTCACGAGGTCGTCGGTGCGGATGCCATGAAACTTGTCCACGCCGAGCCCCAGCTTGCCGGCGAAGCCGGCGTCGCGCAGCTCGGTCAGCACCGAGCGCAGGTGCGCCGTATCGCGAAACCAGACGCCGTTGGTAACGATCTTGTCAAAGCGAAAGCCGAGCTGCGTCGCACGGCGCGTGAGGGCGATGACGAATTCGGGATAGAGGAACGGTTCCCCGCCGGTGAAGCCGAGCAAGTCGATGCCCTGGGCATGGGCGTCTTCGAGAAAGCGCAGCGCACGCGGAATGTCGAGCCGATCGGTCCATTCGATCGGCACGCAACAATGCGGACAGGTGAGGTTGCACTGGTAGGTGCCGGCGAACGAGATGTAGTTCGGCCGAAACGTGCGCGTGCGGCGTTTCACGGGTCTGCCAACATCACGCGGCGTCGCTGACATGTTTGGATCCGAAATCTGCATTGTATCATTCTGAACGCGCTTCGGATTCGAAATAAGTGGGTGTTCCTCCGCGCTCTCTGTGTTTTGAATATGTCAGCGACCACAATGGTGCGACGCACCTCATTTCACGAATTCCCCATTGGCTTCCGCAATGCGGATGCTGAGCGGCTCGACCCAGAACTTGCGGTCGGCGTCGTAATAGAGGTACGCCCGGCTGGCGGGGCCGCGGTAGACGCCGGGTAGTCGGCAGACGAGATCGAGCTCGACCGACTGCTTCGCGGCCGGAGCGAGGCCGCGCCAGTAGAGGACGAGTTCCCGGCCGCGCAGCTCCCAGGCGCTGATCGCTTTCTGCTTGATAAGCTCCGACAACTGTTGTGAATTCTCGGGGATCGCGAGCCCGCTCGGCAGACCGATGATGGCAACGGTCATGCCCTGCCCTTTACCCGAGACATTTTCCACGGTCGCGCTGAGCTTGACCGAATTGCCTTCCTTGGCCTTGGCCGTGGCAAGGCTGGTCACGAGCTTGACAGGGGCCTGCGGATCGCTCGGCGGCTTGAGGACGCGGTAGGACCAGGTCAGCGAATAGGGGAGGACGTTGTTGCCATTGACGTTGAGCTCGATCGTGTTCTTGCCGGGGCGCAGCTCACGGGCGTCAGGAATCGTGAGCGTGATGGGATCGCTCATGCGTGGCGAGAGAGTAGCGGTGTTGACGCCGGCAGCGAAATCCTCGAAGGCCTGACCCGGCGCGGCCCCGCCGGCGCCGCGGAACTGGCCGAAATTGGCCTGTGGCGGGAGTGCGCCGCCTGGACCGCCGGTGACGAACATTTGCAGTTCGCCTCCAGTGATGACCTTGGGGTGGCGGTCGTGATAGGCGAGCATCGCCTTGAGGGCGAGGATCGTGGCCTGTGTGCCGCCGAACCCGCCCGTGCCGCGTCGTTGCTTGCCCAGCCAGCGGATCGCACTGCCGAGCGACGCATCGAATTCGTTGCGGTCGGCTTTGAGGTAAGCGAGAATGGCCAGCGACGCGGTCTCCACATCGAGATCGTGTCCTTGCGAGCCGGTGATGCTGGTCTTGGCGCCGGCGAAGTGCCCATCCTCCTTCTGGCCAAGGCGGACATCCAGCAAGAGGTCAACGCCCTGTTGCACTTTCTTCCGATTGAGATGGCTGAGTGCGACCAGCGACAATAGGTATGGGTCCTTACTCGATTTGCACGCCTTGCGCAGGGCAGCGAGCTCGGCATCAAGGTCGGCCTTGGCGCCGCTTTCGGTGAGGGCCCAGACGATGTAGGCGTTCGTGACGGCATCCGGCGCCCGACCGAACGTGTCGATGGCGGCCGTGTTGCGCTTGAAGGTACCCGCGCCGTCGCGCTGGTCGAGCAGGTATTTTTCGGTGCGTTTCAGCATGGCTTCTTCGACGTTGGTGATGCGGGCCATGTCGCGGAATTGCAGCAGGCCGTAGGCGGTGAGGGCTTCGTGGGGCGGTGCGTTGCCCCCGAACCATTCGTAGCCGCGCTTGCCGCCGGCGGGATCATTGCATTCGAAGGCGGTCAGGCGCGAGTAGCCGGCCTGCAGCAGATTGCGGGCACGCGTTTCGATGGTCGGGTTGGCCTCGCGCGTCTGCTTGAGGTAATTGAGGACGAGGGTGTTGGGATAGTTGCTGGACGAGCTTTGCTCGAAGCAGCCGACCGGCTCGCGCAACATGGCGTCGAGTCCGCCTTGCAGTTCGGCCGCCGGCGACGGGAAGAAGTAGGCATGTACCCTGGCCGAACCCGGGACAATGTCGGCGGGAAGATTGATTTCGTGGGTGACAGGATTATTTTCGAGGACGCCGCTGGCGGAGCCGGTGACCGGAAAGCCATCGGCGACGATGGTGAATTTGCGTTCGACGCCATCGCCTCGGCCCGCGGTTTTGCCGATGACGCGCAGGCTGGCGGTGCCGTCAGTCACGGTCGGCTGGGCATGCAGGGTGATGCGCTTGTTCTGGTTGGCGCCGAGCTGCACGCCGAGGTCGGCATTATCCGTCAGGCGCAGGTTTTTTGCGCGCGCCTGCACCTGCAGCGACGTCTTCTTTGGCAGTTCGTTGGTGATGGCGATGGGAATGGCGAGCTGATCGCTTTGCGTTACCTCGATGGGCGTCTTTGGATCGACGCTGAACGGCAGCTTCGAGATGATTTCCGTGACACTGGAGCCAAGCCGGCCGTCCTGCGTGTGGCTGAGGACGAGGACCTGGAAGCGCGTGATCGAATCGGACAGGTCGAACTGCACCTGGGCCTTGCCGTCGGGCATGACGAGGACCGGCTGCCAGTAGAGGGTTTCGGCAAAATCGCGGCGCAGGCCGTTGGGATCGCCACGATGTTGATGAGCGTACTCGCGAACAACGCAGGCATCCTGCACCGGCGGGAGCTGGACGCGCCGGCCGATGTGCTTCTGCACGATCGCCTGGTAGTTGCCAAGCCGGCGTAGAATGCGCTCGTCATCCACCTGGTCGAATTGACCGAGCTGGCCGGCCTGAGCTATTTGTCCCTGCTCGATGAAGCCGTTGTTGAAATTGTTGATCTGCGCCAGGTTGTTGCCCATTCCCTGCGGGCCGGCGAACGGCGGCGCGGGCCCGGCCTGGGGCGCAATCTTGCCGCCGGGCTCCATCATCTGGACGTCATCGAATTCAGCGACCAGCTCCTCTTCGACGATTGGACGCGGCGGTTCCGGATCTTGTTGCGGCCCCATCGCCAGGGCGTTTCCATTGAAAACTCCCATTGCCGGCGCCTTCCCCACGGCGCGAAACTCATCGCCGATCGGTTCGCCCATCAGCGCGAAGGTGCCGATGATGCTGACGATGAATAGCAGCCCGAGCAGGCCAGCGCCGGACGCCAGCCAAACGCGTGGCTCGCCCCCCTCGGATAGCCGGCGCAGGCCGACGCTGACGAGGTAGAAGCCGAGGAACAACAGCGTGAGCAAGGCGCCGCCCAGGCCGAACTGCACGACGAAGCCGCGGATCGCCCGCTGCCGTTGATTCGCCTCGTTGAGCCTCGCCTGGGCCAGCTGCACCTCGTGGTCGACGGGCGCCATGATCGGCATGTCAGGCGGCGGCTGGTCCAGCTTCTTCTCCGATTCCGCCAGCTTGCGCTGCAACGTGATCGCCTTCTCCACGTAATGGGTGTCCAGCTTGTCGATCTGCTTCTGCTCGGCATCGAGGAACTGCGCCATGGTGTTGGCGTTGGCGAGGAACACCGGGGCTCGGTCCTTCTGCGCCTTCTGGAAGCGCGCGGGATCCTGCTCCGCGAAACGCCGCCAGCCCTGGCTGCCCAGCAGCAGGTCCAGCGCGGTCTGGGCCTGCGGATGATCTCCCAGCAGGAAGTCGGCGTATTCCAGGTCCTCCGGATTGCGGACCTCGGTCGTCAACAGGAAGTGCGTCGGCATCGAGCGAGCCGTCTTCTCGTCGCGCAACTTCAGCACGCTCGTATCGACCACCGCCAGCACGGCAATGGCCGGCACGGGCTCGCGCTTCTCGTTTGTCGCCTGCAGGTCGAGCTGGACCGTCTCGCCGGGTTGATACGTGGTGCGCGGGCTCTGGATCGCGACATCGATCTTCTTCGCATTCTTGCGATAAATCAGACGCTCGGCCAGCGGCCGATAGATCGTCTGCTCGTTCTTACCGATCTTCTCGAACACGGTGACGCGATAGACCCCGCCGGCGTCGGCGTTCGGCTTCAACGTGACCGCAACCGGCTGATTGACGCCCGCCTTCACCTGCTTCTGATCGAGCAGCCGGCCCCGGCAGTAGGCGCCAACCAGCAACTCGCGCGGCTGAACGGTGCTTTGCAAGCTCACCTTGATCTCGTTATCCAAGACGCCTTGCGGGACATGCAGGGCAACGCCGCTATCCTTCGGCGTCGGCAGCGGCATCGGCCGTTCGATGCCGATCGGGGTGTCGATACGCAGGGTGTAGCGTTCGCGCCGCATCGGCGTGAACGTGAACGAGCCGAGCCCCTGGTTGACGCCGGGCTCCTTGTCGTCATGCAGGGTCTGAATGCGGGCGACCTCTTTTTTCTGTTGATTGAGAATGACGCCCTGAATGTCGGCCGGCTTGCCGGCGGGGGTGCGGGCCTGGAAGTAGACGCGATTGGGGACGCCGACGATCAGGTCGCCCCCTTCGGGGTAGAATTCGACGTGCAGATCGCGGAGCACAATCGGGATATTGCGGACGACAGTTTCGACATTGCCGGCGTCGTTGCATTCAATGGTGAGGACGCCGACGCCCTTGGCAATCGCGGCGGGAAGGGTGAATTCGAATTCGGTCCGGCCATCGCCGTCGGTCTGACGATTCTGCGAATAGACATTGGGATTGCCATCGATATTCACGCGTGCGGAGACGCTGAGGGCATTGCGGAAACCGCCGCCCTGCACCGGCGTCGCCTGGACATGGACCTTGACCTGCTCGCCCGGCCCGTACGAGCTGCGGTGGAACTTGACCTCCTTGTTGAGGCGTGGCGTCTGCCAGCGGCGCACGAGGAAGCTGCGTTTTTCCTCCTGAAAGCGCTCGTTGATCTCGCTGACCGACAGCGTGTATTCTCCCTCGGCAAGGCCGGCAGGCAGAACGAATTCGCCAACGCCGAGGCCATGCAATGCCGTGTCGCCGGGGCCCTTGACGGCTTCCCCCTTTGCGGCGCTGATAAGCTCGCCGGCGTATTCCTTGTTGAAGATCTCGGCCTTGTTTGGGCCGACGATGCGATAGCGCAGGTGCAGCTTCTCCTGGGCCGGCTTCAGGCTGAATCGTTCAAGGGTGAGCGACCGGAAGCGCACGGTCTCGCCGGGGCGATACATCGGCCGATCGGTGACGAGGTGAGTCGCCAGGGCAACGACCTGGAGCTGGTTCTTGCCGATAAGCTGCGTCGATTTGCCCCCATCGGTTTCCGTGAGGAATTCGAGGGCGATCTGGTCTCCCGGATGGATCGGCATATCGGGAGGCAATACCATGTTGGCCCGGTTGTTATTCTCCACCTTCAGGTTTTGCTGGTACAGGACGTCTTTATTCTGATTGACCACGCGCGCCTGCACGTTCGGCAATTGCTGCATCACGCCCGGCAGCTTGAGATTCTTGTCCGGCGGATTCGAGGTTGCCACGATACTATTCTTCAGCTCGACTTCGTAGGGGGTGTTCGTGCCCGCGACGAGGACCGGGGGCCCGTTGACCGTGATTTGCAATCCCTCCGCCTTCTTTTCGAGCAGGGCACGTTCCTTTTGCTCTTCCTTCTTCCAGGTGCCGAACAGCGTGTCGATCTCTTTCTGGATTTCGCGGATTTCCTGCTGGGTCTCGGACTTTTTCTGATTCAGGGCGTCCTCGGCTTTTTTCATCGCCTCGCGCGCCTGGACAAGGCGAGTGTTGGCGTCGTTGACCTGGTTGGCGCCATCGCGGTAGACGGCGAAGGCGATGACGCTGCTCGTGCCGAAGATGAACAGGAGCGCCGCGGCTGCCGCCGCCCAGCGATTGAGCCAGAAGAAGCTGCGCCGCGCCGGCCGCTGCTCCATGGCCACGGTGGGCGCCGACGCTGCCGCCGCGACCCGCGGCGGCGCCCTGAAGACGATGTCGCTCGGCTCCTTCACCGCCTCTGCAAGCAATCCCTGCTGCTCGCGCGCCACCTTCAGCGCCTCCCGGCACGACGCACACGTCTGCAGGTGCGCATCGATCTCCTGGCGCTCCGCCGGTTCGAGCAAGTCATAGAGGTACGGCAGCAACTGCAGCCGACATTTTTCGCACGTCATCTTCACCAACTCCTTCAATAGCAGGCAGCAGACAGCCGGTAGCAGGCTGCCAAACAGGTCTGGCTACCGGCTACCTGCTGCCGGCTACCAGCTTTCTGGCTACCGGCTTCTTCATGCTTGCACCGACTCGGCCGGGTTCAGCACCCGACGCAATTTTTCCAGGGCGGTCCGCATCTGCGTCTTCACCGTGCTGACCGGACAGGCGCGGATCTCGGCGATCTGCTCATACGTCAACTCGCCGTTCTGGCGCAGCAAGAAGACCTCCTTTTCCTCCTCGCGCAGGTCGAGGATGGCGGCCCGCAGCCGCTCGACGGATTCCTTTCGCTCCAGCATCAGGTTCGGACCGGCATCCTTTGCCATCATGGTGTACTGCTCCGCTTGAAGGGGGCGCGAACGCCGATTCCAGGCGCTGCGCTGCATATCCTTGGCAGTGTTGAAGCAGACGCGAAAAATCCACGCGCGGAGATTGAGGACTTGGGGCAACTGTTCGCGCGCGTTCCAGCACTTGATGAAGGCGTCCTGGGCCGCGTCCTTGGCGTCTTCGCGATTGCCCAGCACGAAAATGAGCGTACTGGTCAATTCGTCCTTCAAATCATTGAAGGTACGGACCAACCTTTCTTCCGATGTTTCGTGTCCATTGCGGGAAACATCGAACGGAACGGAGACCGCATCGTCGTGCTTGGCCATACGTCACCGGAAAAGACGAGAGCAAGGCCCGGAGAGTTTGAGCAGGGAACAGATTTTCAGTCCCGTTTAGTCCCGCCTCGCAGAGGCGGGCGGACGCGACGCTCACGCCTAACCGCTATCGGCCCGCTTCCACAGCGTCCCCCGCAGCACCTTGATAAGGACGATCAGGAACTCGACCAGAAACGCCGGCAGCGAAATCAAAGTCAGTAGGCATGACAGCCATAGCCAGGCGGAATACCGGGCAGTGACGTCAAGAAACAGGCCGGGCCCGCCGCGGGCAACTGCATTAACAAGCGGTCGTTCCTCGGCGTCGCGAACCTGCTCGAGTTGCTGCTGCGCGTGTCTTTCGATTGGAAAACCAAGAATCATCTGGCCGCTCACCGCAAAGAACGCCGCCGCTCCCAACGCCAGCGAGAATAAGTGAAGCCCAGCACACGCCATTCGCAATCGGAATAGAACGGCGAGGATGCACAGCAATCCTAGACCGCTTCCAAGAAACACACAAAGGATGTAAACCACGGTCAAAATGGACCAGGGTGCGTGCTCTTCCCGTTTGCGCGCAGCTATTTTTTCCTTCGCCGCCGCCTGTTCCAACTTTGGGTCTACGGTAAACCCGCCATGGCACGCTTGCAATCCTGTCTGCGATACGATCGTCCGACCATTGCACGACACATTGACGAACGGCAGAAAAAAGAGAAACAGCGCCGGCCAAAGATGAGCACACGTGAAAAGCCGCCGCCAGTCATCGCGCAGCATCACATACACGATGCGCAACACTCGAAGTGCTGCCTGCTCGTCCGCGACATGCTGCGCGACATCCGCGTGGGCGATCGGCAAGCTCGGCACCGGCTCGACATCGACCAGCGGCAGGGCGACTGGCTCGGCCGGCTTCGCCGCCGGCTTGTCCGGAATCGCGACGGTCGCCTTGCAGTTCGGACAGACCACGCGCTTGCCCGCCATCGCCTCGGGTGCGGAGACGACCTGATCGCACGTCGGGCAATTGATGTTGATCGGCATCGACGACGGGCCCCGCAATTCGACGTCCCCATCAACCTACCACAACGCCCACGCCGGGCAATCGTTTTCTGGCAACGCAAGCCCCGGGATGAGCGCAACGATTCCCGGGGTCGAACCTTCGGACTCGCCACCCCCGGGACT
>DASRSQ010000988.1:0-22572 GCA_035656475.1 Gemmataceae bacterium
TTCAATCAGCTTGACCAGAAAGACATCGGCGATCAGCACGAGAAAGATCGAGACGACGACGCTGCGCGTCGCAGCTCGACCGACGCCCTCGGTGCCATCGGTGGCTTCCATGCCGAAGTAGCAGCCGGTGACGGCCACGAGGTAGCCGAAGACGATTGTCTTGAGCGTCGACAGGACGAGCTTGGTCGTCGAGATGCTGCCGAGTCCCTTGACGACCGCCGATTGATACCGCGTCCACGACATCGAACCGCCGAGCATCTCGGCGCCGAAGCTCGAGCCGATCGCGATGTACGCCATCAGGATCGTCAACAGCGGCAGCGTGAGCATGGCGGCGAGCACGCGCGGGCCAACCAACTGCTTGAGGGGCGACAGGCCGAGCACCTCCAGGGCGTCGATCTGTTCGGAGAGCCGCATCGAGCCGAGTTCGGCGCCGATGCTCGCGCCGGAGCGTCCCGCGAGGATGAGGCCGGCCCCGAGCGGCGCGAATTCGAGCACCACCGCCAGCGCGACGTATTCCGGCACCCGATCGCGCACCAGCGGATCGACGACGCCGTGCAGATGGATCCAGGTCACGAAGCCGAGCGCGAGCCCGGCGATGAAGCCGAGCGGGACAGCACCGAGAAGGATGTGATAGAGCTGGCGCAACAGCTCCGCGGGCGTGCGCCATGCGAGCAGCCCCGCAGGAATCGCAGCGAGCGCGAACCAGGTGAATCGGCCGAATTGCTCGAAGACGGAAAGCATGTTCAATCGATTCGACAAGTCGCTAAACCGCCGAGCGGACGATGATGACGCAATACATGTGACACCATCACCGCTTGTTGAGGCGATCGCGCAGATCCTGGGCGGCGGCATCGTACAGCGCCACTATTCTTTGTTCGGCCTCGACGCCGCTGAATTTAGCCCGATCGCGAACCATCGCCCGGCCTTCTTCCACCTGCTTGAGAAGCGCGACCCCAGCATCAAGATCGAAAACGCGCTTGCCCTGGAAGTCGACATACACCGGCGAGGTATGGGCAAACAACGTCTTCTGGAATTCATTTTTCGCATCGCTGTCGATGCGAACCGCGAACCAGGCCGGCCCGTCGACCCGCACCTCGTGCGTCAAGCTGGCGCGTTCCGGATCCTTCGGCGACGCAAGCTGCGTCTTGATGACGCGGCCGTTCTGCACGAGTTGCAGCTTCTGCACCGGATGCCGGCCGACTGCCGACGCTGCGATCTTGATCGTTCGTGGCTCCTTTAAGTCGATGACGTCGCCGATTGCCTTGCCATCGACGGTCAAACTCAGCAACGGCCCGTTGGTTGCCTGGCAGCGGCCCGACTTGAGCGCGTCTAGCCAGGACGCGATGGTGAGCTTGCCGGGGACGTGGGCGTAGACGCGCGATTGGTCGTACATGAACCAGTCAGTGCCGGTGCTGATCGGCATACGCAGGCCAATGTTGAGGTAGCGATAGTAGTTGTCCTCGTACTTGCCGGTACGGCTACCGTCGAAGACGTTGAGAGCATCGAAGCGCCTGGTGATGGCGCAGAGCACGTCCTCGACGCCGAAGGTGTTGTGGCACCAAAGAACGGTGCCGCCTTGCTGTTTGGCATTGTCGATGCCGGTGCGGAGCGGCACATCGTCATTCCCCTCGCCGGTGATGCCGGGGCCGAGGCTGACTGGCTTCACGAGTTGCTTGATGTTGAGGAACATGACGTGGCCGTACCCTTCGCCGAAGGCCTGGAAATTGTGGCGATGTTCCTCGCCGTTGTTGACAAGCACGCCGGCGGCGCTCAGCTTTGGCAGATCGCCGATCGGATATTTGTTGGTGATGTAGGATTCGTCGTCCTTGTGCCGTTCGAGATACGAGAGAAACAGGACGCGCAGCCGATCGGCCGAGGGAATTTGTTTGACGTATTGGTCGGCCTTGTCGAGTGAGAAGCCGCGCAGATGCAGATGCGTGTTGCCGGCGACGAGGCCGGCGTCCTCGGGCCGAAAGAGGAACGGTAGCTTGAGCGAGATTTCGCTATCCGCGCGGACTTCAACGTCCAGTTGAGCGCGGCCGGTTTCGAGTCCCGACAACGCCTGCAAGTGATATTTGCCGACCGGCAACGTGGTGTCAGCCCCCTCGGTGGATACGACGTACCAGTGCACGCCAGGCAAGTCCTTGGTCATTCCCGCCATGCGATCGAACAATCCGGGCAGTTCGACAGTATTCTTGTCGGCGTCCGAAACATGCACGATGCCGGCGACCGCCTTGCCATTGGCGGCATCGATGAGCCTGAGCCGGACCTTGACGCGCGCATCGCGCGGCTGGGCGCTGACGAAGACGCCGACGCCTAGCAATAGTGCCGACAGAAAGGCAGGCAGAAGTTTTCGCATGGTGCAACTCGCTTAACGCCAACCTGGGTGCGACCGGTCTTGACCTGACTTTGGTCTCCGCCAACAATGAGTTTATGGAAACCACTCACGACACTGATGTTCAGGCCCTGCTCGATCACGCGATGACCGGAAAGCCACTCGATCCGGAGATCGCGCGCCGTCTGCGCGAAGAAGGGGAAAAGTTGCGCGAGCGGTTGAGACAGCAGTACGGTGTCGTTGACGTGGCTGTTCCTTCCATCCGCGAACTCCGCGGCGAACTTCCCTGATGCTCTACGTTCTCGATTCATGTGTGGCCATCAAGACAATTCTGCCGGAGCTTGATAGCGACAAGGCAATCCGCCTTCGAGATCAGGCCAGGGCCGGAATTCACTTGCTCCTCGCTCCCGAATTCTTCCCGATGGAAGTGGGACATAGTCTGACCCGGGCCGAGCGGCAGTTACGCATCAATCCACCGGACGGGTGGAACGGATGGAAGGCTATCATGGCCGACTGTCCGCAGCTTTATCCCGCGTTGCCGCTCATGCCGCGAGCATTCGACATTTCCTCTTCCATGCGAATCGGAATCTACGACTGCATCTACGTTGCTCTCGCAGAGCGCGAGGGGTGCGACTTCGTGACGGCGGATGATAAGCTCGTCAAGAACCTTCAATCGACCTTTCCATTCATTGTCTCTTTGTCTTCGATGCCGTGATTGAGGTTCTCGCGTCTATTGCTTTTTCCTAGCCCCATAGGCGTCGGTCAGTTCCCACACGCCATCCGCGAGCGGACGCAGCGGCCGACCGTTCGCCTGGCCCGGCTCACGGCGGTCGCGCAGCAGCAGGATCAAGTCGGATAGCGCCGCCGGATGCGTGAAGAGATAGCTGTGCATCTGCGTGATGCCTGACAGATTGCATTCGATGAAATGCACCGTCGGCATTTGCGCCAGGCGTTCCTTGATGAGCGGGCTGAAGTCCTTGGAGCCGAGCGAGCCGAGCCGTCGGCTGGCGAAGACGATTTCGGACGCCTCGATGGCCCGATCGCCGGGCGAATAGTAGATGCTGGTGCGTCGGGCCGTCTGCAACAAGTTCTCGGCCATGAAGCGCTGCAGGAACACCTCCTCGTCCACGTCGGGGGCCGCCAGCACCAGGTTTTCGAGCTTGAGCGTGCCTCGCGTGTCGAGGCCCGCGGCGGCCATTTCGAGGTTCAACTCGCGCAGCGCCGACATCACCACGTCGCAGCCCCGGCTATGAGCGATCACATGGACGCGTTCGACCTCCGGACAGGCGGCAACGGATTTGAGGAATTGCCGCAGGTGCGTAACGGTGAACTCGCCCGACTCGCGATCGTAGGGATAGCCGCGCGGTCCGCCGAAGCCAGCGGGCCAGGAGTAGGCGATGGGGACGCCGACGCGGCCCATGAAATGCCAGACCTCGGCGGCGCGGAAGACGGAGTCGTCGAAGGTGCTGTTGAAGCCGTGCACGAAGATGAACGCGTCCTTGTGTCCGCTTTGCGCGAGCGCATCGCGCAAGAGGCCGTGCAGCTTGTTCGTCTCCGTGGTTGCGGACGCCTGCAGGATCTTATCGCCAGACCCAAGCGGCGATGGCATCTCGCCATCGGTGCGAACGTCGGCAAGCTTGAGCGTGTAGTCGCGGCTCCGATTGGCGAGCGTGCTATCGCGGGCCAACTCGGGCCAGCTTGCCTGCGAACTCAGGCTCACGCTGGCGACGCCGAAGGCCAGTCCGGACGAGCGACCGACGCCGTAGCGCGCGTCCTTGTCGGCGACGCGATCAGTCGCATAGACGACGGCGGCCAGCGGCGTCTGTCGATCCGGCGGGCAGTCCGCGAACACGCGCTGCGGATCCTGGTCCTGCAGCACGTTCGGCGTGGCGACGAGATGGCGCTCACACCCCGCGACAAAGACGAGCAGACAGATGCCGACGATGGGCATTTTCATTGGCCATTGCATACCCGCGCCCGCAATTTCGATCAAGGCCGTGGGATTAGGTCTCGTCGCATGTCTGTCAAGCCTGGCAATCTGGGCAACACGATTGCGGGGTGCGCCCTGTAAGGCTGGCAAGCAGGTGAAATTTGGGAACGGGCAAAGTCGCCGTGATCGCGGGATGTTGCTTCTCCCGATGCTACCCTCGGAGTCGGCGCAGTCCCGTTTCTTTCAAGTTGCGCGATGACTGCGCGCTCAGTCGACCGGTGCGAAGGAGTCACACCATGCGCAAGCAGCCTTGCTGGATGCTAGGCCTGTCCATGATTTTGTTTTCCGGCATGTTGCTCACGGTCGGATGCCAATCCACAGCTTCACTTCCCGGATCGCTCAAAAGCGATCCGGTGGCGAAGAACGCGAAGGCGCCGATCACGCTCGTGTCGGGAGAAGACGTCATCTGGAAAAAATCGTCCGCGCCATCGACGGCCCAACCGATGCAGGCGTGGGAGAATCCATCGCGGCAGGACGATTCCCTGCGAGCAATCGGCTTCAAGGCGCAGCAACCGTTGAGCGTCGAGCCGTTGCCAATTCCGGAGACGATCCAGAAGGAGTCGCCTGGGGCGAAGCCGGCGCTCGTGGCGCAGCCAGTGCCCATGCGTCAGAGCTCGGGATCGATGGTGGCAGCACAGCCAATGTCGCTTCGGCATGGGCCGAAGCATGGCGGCGGGTCGATGCCGCTGGCACTACCGGGCGCGCCGACCGAAGGCAATCCGGTGCCGCTGGAGTATCGCATTCGGCCGCCGGACGTTTTGTTGATCGATTCGCTGAAAGGATTGGTGCATGCTCCGGTGAACGGCCCCTACACGGTGCGACCGGACGGGACCGTCGGCATCGGCATCTATGGAGCGGCGCCCGTCGCAGGGCTCACCATCGAGGAGGCTCGGCCGGTCATCGCTCGCACCATCTTCAGCAAGATGGCGCAGGAGCCCTATCCCGACCGAGACGAGAAGGGGAACATCCGCAAGGACAAAGATGGCAAGCCGATCATGGTCACGCCGCCGACGTTTGACGACGTGCTCAAGGACTTGAACGTCAACATCCTCGCGTACAACAGCAGCTTCTACTACGTGATCGTGGAAGCAGCCGGACTGGGCGAGCAAGTTTATCGCTTCCCGGTCACCGGCAACGAGACGGTCCTTGATGGCATCAGCCTGATCGGCGGCCTGCAGCTTTACTCGTCCCCCAACCGCATCTGGCTCGCCCGCAAGAATGGTGGTCCCAACGCTCCGCTGCACGACAGCGTCTATCCGGTCAACTGGAAGGCGATCACGCGGAATGGGGACATGAACACGAACTGGCAGGTGATGCCTGGCGATCGCATCTTCGTGCAGGCGGACCCGATGCGGAAGTTCAGCAATAACCTGGCCAAGTTCCTCGAGCCGGCCAAGGAGGTCTTGGGCATAACGCTGCTGGGTAGTCAGACGGTGAATTCGCTCCGTAGCGGTTCAGTGAGCGGTGGCATTCCGCGGTAGAATGGATGTAGCCCGTTTAGTCGAAGGCATGCGCGGTCAGAATCCCAGGGATTCGCTCACCCCTGGGCTTTGGGCTTCCATGGAGCAACTCGATGAGCAACCGAAGATATTTGCTGGCTGCATTGGGATTGCTCGGACTGGCGGGCGCTGCGTCAGCGCAGGCGCCGCAGCCGATGAAAGCGTTCCAGCAGCACAATGGGTCGGCGCGATCGATCTTCAATCCCTATCCGGCCATCATGCCGAGCCCGAACAATCCGCTGGCGTTCAAGCAACCCGCGATCAGCCCGTACTTGAACCTGCTGCGTGGCGGTGATCCGGCAGTCAACTACTACCTGAACGTGGTGCCGCTGTTGCAGGCCCAGAATCGGGCCCAGGAGCCAACGTTCAGTGCACCGCAGATTGATCCGCGGCTGGATCAGGAATTTCGCGACATCGCGATACGGCGCTCGACCTCGGGCAACATGGCGTCGTACATGAACTTTTACGGCGCCTATTCGCTACCCAACCAGCGCGGCTACCTTCCGTACACTCCTCCCGGCCTGACCCGGCCCCCCATCGGACAATAAGGCGTTTCCCCCAGCAGGCCGAGTCACCCAGACCGACTGCTCAGGCCAATATCTCTTGCATCACGTGCCCATGGACGTCGGTCAGGCGGCGATTGGTGCCGTTGTGGCGGACCGTCAGTCGCGCGTGGTCGATGCCGAGCAGGTGGAGAATGGTCGCGTGCAGGTCGTAGCCCGAGAGGGGATCGACAGCGCGCCAGCTCCACTCATCGCTTTGCAGACACCTCCGTGCGCGCGACGCGTTTTGCTCCGGAAAAGTGTCGATTTGCCCTCCGGTACGAATACGATCACAGAGTGCCGAACATCCCCGGAGAGAACATTCCATGACCTGTCGCACTGTGCTGGCCGCCCTTCTGATTCTCCAGGCGACACGCCTGTTCGCGGCCGGCGAATCCGAACCGGCGGAGTCGCTCGAAAAACAGCTCCTGCGCGAAGGAGCCGTGCGTCTGGCAAAGGATGCCCGCACCAAGGGGGACCCGGTGCGTGGCGCCTTGCTGTTTCACCAGTCGCATCTGGCCTGCGTCAAGTGCCACCTGCAAGAGGGGAAGACGCGGCTCGGTCCCGACCTGGCCCGTCCCGTGGAAAAAATGAGCGGCGAACACCTTGTCGAGGCAGTGCTCCAGCCTTCCAGATTCATCCGCAAAAACTTCGAGACAGTAAACGTCGTCACCAAGGACGGCAGGACCCTGAACGGCCTGCTTGCCGAGGAGGGGCCTGACACGCTGGTGCTGCGTGACACAGCCCTGGGCTTCAAGCTCCTCACGATCGCAAAGGCCGACATCGAAAGCCGGACAGTCAGTTCGGTTTCCATCATGCCGTCGGGCCTGGCCAACTTGCTCGTGAGCCGGCAGCAGTTTCTCGATCTCACGCGTTACCTGATGGAAATCACCGAGAAGGGCCCCGTGCGCGAGGAGGAGTTGCGGCCGTTGCAGACGATGATTCCACTGCCGGCGTATGAAAGGGATCTCGACCACGCAGGTCTGATCGCGGACCTCGACGCGGCGGCGTTCAAGCGTGGCGAGCTAATCTATCAGCGGACCTGCGTCACCTGCCATGGCACGAAGGACAAGCCTGGCTCGCTTCCCACGTCGCTTGCCTTCGCATCTGGCAAGTTCAAGAGCGGCGGTGATCCGCATGCCATGTACCAGACCCTGACGCACGGCTTCGGCATGATGGCGCCGCAGGCCTGGATGGTGCCGAGCCAGAAGTATGACGTTATCCATTACATTCGCGAGGCGTACGTGAAGCGGCACAATCCGTCGCAGTACGCCAGGGTCGATGCGGCGTATCTGGCGGGATTGCCGAAGGGGAAGAGTCGCGGCCCCGCGCCGTCGTCGCTCGAGCCCTGGTTGGCGATGGACTACGGTGTCAGTCAGTTCAACACCTACGAGATCGGCACGACCGGAAACTTCGCCTACAAGGGAATCGCGGTGCGGCTCGATCCGGGCCCGGGGGGCGTGGCCCGCGGCGGCTACTGGATCCTCTACGATCATGACACGATGCGCGTCGCCGGCGCCTGGAGCGGACGTGGCTTCATCGACTGGCAGGGCATCCACTTTAACGGCGCGCACGGCGTCCATCCGCACACCGTGGGACAACTCCACTTCAGCACCAGTGGACCGGGCTGGGCGAATCCGACCGCGGGTAAGGCGGAAGACGCGTTCGCCGACGTGCGGCTTGTCGGGCGCAACGGCAAGCGTTACGGCCCGTTGCCACGCTCGTGGACCCATTACAAGGGACTGCACCGCTTCGACAACAAGGCAATCGTGTCATACACGGTCGGCGGCACATCGGTCCTGGAGATGCCAAGCCTGGCGGCGGCGGCGCCCGTGCCGGTATTCGCACGCATCTTCAATATTGGGCCGCGCGATCGCGACATGGTATTGCAAGTGGCGCATCAATCGTTGCCGGGATCCACGCTCGAAACCTCGACGCCGATGAAGTCGATGGTCGCCGTGTTCGGCCCGACCAAGAGGGCGGCGCCAGCAACGCATTCCAAGTTCGATGGCAAGACGCATCTTGAACCGGCGAAGGCACGCGACTTCGATCTCGCGGGCAAGGACTATTCGATCGCGGTGCGCATCAAGACGAAGCAAGCGGGCACCATCTTCGCCCAGACGGCTGCCGGCCCCAAATGGGTGGCGGACGGCAAGGCCCTCTTTGTGCGCGGCGGCAGACTATGCTTCGACATCGGTTGGGTCGGCCTCGTCACCTCGCGGCGCAACATCGCCGATGATCGCTGGCACGATGTCGTCATGACCTGGCAGAAGTCGACTGGCCAGGTTTCGCTCTACATCGACGCCGCACTCGATCAGCAAGGGACGCTCAAACCAAAGGAGGCACCGCCGGGCCAGGTCGTTCGGCTTGGTTTCGCGGCGCCGAACTTTCCCGCCCAATCACATTTCGACGGCGACATGCAAGATATGCGCTTCTACCAGCGGCTGCTCTCGGCCAAGGAAGTCAGCGCTGGCCTGGACAAATTGCCTGCCGACGCACTTGTTGCTCACTGGAAGCTCAATGCCCTGAAGGGGCCGGTTATCCGCGATGAAACCGGCAAGGGCCACGATTGCCGCGTCGTGCAAGGAGAAGGCAATTCCGGGCGCGAGCCAGGCATCCTCATTGCGGGAGTGGGTCGCCCGGTCGAGGGAATGAGGTGGTCGACGAGCGCGGATGGAAATCTGCGCCTCGTGATCCCGCGCGGAAAGGAGCCGCTGAAATTGACGCTTTGGCAAGCACAGGTCCAAGATCGCGGCGACATCGCGGGCGTGGTGGCCTCGGTGCCGAAGGACGGCATCGGCATGGACCTCGCGCCTCTGACGCGCGGCGGCGGACCGCGCTGGCCGGAGGAACTTACGACGACCGCGACCATCGGCAATACCGCCGGCCCGTTCGCGGTCGATGTCCTGTCGCTTCCGGAGGCCAATCCCTGGTCGTGCCGCATGCGACTCTCCGGGCTAGATTTCTATCCTGACGGTGACAGCGCCGCCGTCTGCTCATGGGATGGCGATGTCTGGCGCGTGCGCGGGCTCAAGGGGCTCGACGCAGCGGCGAAGGCGGGGCGCGAAACCGCACCGATCACCTGGCGCCGCATGGCTGCCGGGCTGTTCCAGCCGCTCGGCTTGCGGATCGTTGACGGCCAGGTCTACGTTTCCTGTCGGGACCAGATTGTGATCCTGCGCGACCGCGATGGCGATGGCGAAACCGATTTCTACGAGAACTTCAACAACGACCACCAGGTGACCGATCACTTCCATGAATTCGCGATGGACCTGCAGACCGACGCAGCGGGCAACTTCTACTACGCCCGCGCCGCCCGGCACGCTCTGACCGCGCTGGTCCCGCATCACGGCACCCTCCTCCGCGTCAGTAAGGACGGCTCACGCACCGACATTCTCGCCACCGGCTTCCGCGCCCCGAACGGCGTCTGCCTCAATCCGGACGGCACTTTTTTTCTCACCGACCAGGAAGGCCACTGGACCCCGAAGAACCGCATCAACTGGGTGCAAGAGGGACGTTTCTACGGCAACATGTTCGGCTACCACAACGTGACCGATTCCTCTGACGCCGCGATGGAGCAGCCGGTCGCGTGGATTACCAACCGCTTCGACCGATCACCGTCGGAGCTGCTGTGGACGCCGAAGAACGCGTGGGGGCCGTTCGGCGGTTCGCTGCTCAACCTCTCGTACGGTTACGGCAAGATCTTCGTCGTCCCGCACGAGAAGATGAGCGGCAAGATGCAGGGCGGCATGGTCGCGTTGCCGCTCCCTGGTTTCCCGACCGGCGTGATGCGAGCGCGTTTCGACCCAGCAAGCGGCGCCATGTTCGTGTGCGGCCTGAACGCGTGGGGAAGCAATCAACCGCAAGCCGGCGGTCTCTACCGCGTGCGCTACACCGGACAGCCGGTGCACCTGCCGCTCGGCCTGCAAGCGATGCGCGGCGGATTGACGCTGTGCTTCAGCGGGCCGCTCGATGCAAAGAGCGTAGCGGCCCTTGGTAACTGGCGCGTCAAGACGTGGGGCCTGAACCGCAGCGCCAAGTATGGCTCGAAACACATCAACGAGAAAGAGCTGCGCGTGGCCCGTGCCGTGCTTGGCGCTGATGGCAAGACCGTTCGCCTGGAGCTTCCCGACATCGCGCCAACCTGGTGCATGGAAGTCATCTACACTTTGCGCGGCGCAGCGGGCGAAGAAGTGCGCGGCACGCTGCACAACACCATTCACGAATTAAGGATGAAGTAGCGTCCAGTGTTAACGTCAATCGGTTTCTTCCCAGACAGACGTGTAGGCTCCGATGGATTCGAAATAAGCAATCAGGCCCTGGTAGAACGGATGACACGACAGTGTCGCGCTGTCGCCAATCACCAGCAGCTTACGACGGGCACGTGTGAGGGCGACATTCATTCGGCGAATATCGGCGAGGAAGCCGACTTCCCCCTGCGGGTTGGAACGCACCAGAGACAGCAGCACGACCTCCTTCTCCCGTCCTTGAAAGCCGTCGATGCTGTCGATTTCCAGGCCTGCCATCTGCAACTTCTCACGCAGGAGACGGACTTGCGCCGCGTAGGGAGCAATGACCGCAATCGCAGCGGCCGGAATACCAGCCGCCAGCATCGCGTGCACCTGGCGATCAACCAGCCCGGCCTCCTGCGGGTTGAATCGACTGCTACCATTTTGTTCCATCTGCTCCTCATAGCCCGCGCCCGCGGTGTCGATGAACTGGATCGGCGTTTGCGTCAAGCGCGTGGCGCTCACGCCGGGCAGATTGCACAGGAGCTGGCTGCGCACGGATGCGTGCGCTACCAGGTCCCCGTCGTAGAACGATTGTGATGAATAGGCCATGATCGCTTCGTGCATGCGATACTGCACGTTGAGCCTGCGCGTGACCAGCGACCCGAAGCGTTCCACCAATCGTTCCATGAGACTGATGCCGAATCCTTCCTCCAGGGCGGCCTGGGAGAGAAGCGTGGGCGGCAACTGGCAGTGATCCCCCGCGAGCACCAGACATTGGCTGCGCAAGAGGGGCAACCAGCATACCGGCTCGGTGCATTGGGCGGCTTCATCGATGACCGCCAGATCGAACTGCCGTTGTCCCAGAATGGTGCTGTCGAGGCCAGTCAGCGTCGCGCACAAAACGGTCGCACTGCTCAGAATGCGGTCGATCGCTTGCGTTTCCAGGGCACGCGCGTCATCCAGGAGCGCGCGGCCTTCCTGGCGCAGTTGCTGGCGCAGGCCAGGCTCCGGTTTTGCTCGCGTCCATTTACTGGCCTGGCGAAACAGGGCGAACGCCTTCTTGGCGAGCTTGCGCGCCTGGCGCGTGTCGTCGTGATCTTCAACCATCAGGTCGAGCGTGTGTTCGCGCAATTCGGGCAAGACGCGCGCGGGATGTCCCAGGCGAACCACGCGTTCGCCGGCTGCCAGGAGACGCTCGAGCATGTTGTCCACGGCCAGATTGCTCGGCGCGCACGCAAGCACCCTTTGTCCACGCCTCACGGCCTGGCGAATCAACTCGATGACGGCCGTCGTCTTGCCCGTGCCGGGCGGGCCGTGTAGAATCGCCAGGTCGTTGGCCGACAGGGCAAAGCGAATGGCGTCCTGTTGCGAAGGGTTCAGAGAAGCGTCTAGCGGCGTGAGCGGCGTCTCGGGCCGGTAGGCGGGCAAGGTCTCGCCGAGCAAAACATGCCGCAGCTCGGCCAAGCGATCGCGCGTCGTGGTGCGGGCTCGCTCAAGCGCCGACAACTGTCTTTGCCGCGCCGTCTCATCGCCGGCAAGATCGAGTCTATAGCCCCTGGGCGCTTCGTGGTCGCCTGGCGGCTCATTGAGGGCGACGCGCAGCTCCATACGACTGCGCTCGCAAACAACCCCGCGCCAGCCGTCACCCGTCTTGGCGCCGACGGCCGAGAGCAAAACCGGCGCTCCGGGCTCCAGGCGATTCCACGGCAGCGGCGCCGTCCGATTCCGCTGTGCGAGCGTCACAATAAAGCGTCCCCCCAGACCGGACGCTTCTTCAGCCACGATCAGACCGACCAGGCAATCTCCAGACTGCTGGTCCGGCGGCTGCCCAGCCTTTTCCAGGATGCGCTCGGCCTCTGCCTGCGATTCCAGGTTCAGCAGCCGCGCGAGTCGCTCAAAGTGATCGGTGGCGTCAGCGGAAGTTGCATTGTCTGCGGTGTGCCAGGCCCGCAGCCGTTTCTGCTTGAACGACGTGCCGTCGAGCCCCTTGACCACACGAACGTGCAGGTCCGTTGGAACCTCAACGACGGCCAGGGCGCCGTGCAGATCGATGCGTCCGACCTGTTCACGCCGAAGTCCGCCGACTGTGCACAGGAGATCCAGGATTTCCCCCTTGGTCGTGCGCGGCGGTAAAGGATCCAGATGAAGCAAAGCCATGCTACGATTGTACCCGGAATCGCGCGGACGAGGCCTTTGCACGGTCTTGCTTCTCGGTTCGCCTACGACTCGAGCAATAAGATAGGGCCTGGATCATGATTCAGGCTCAATCGAGAACTCCATGCCACGCATTTTGATTGCCGAGTGCATTCATGAAATCTGTTCGTTCAACCCCGTACCAACTCGCTATGACGATTTTGCGATTCAGCGCGGGAATGATCTGTTCGACTACCACCGCCCTCTCGGCAGCGAAGTCGGCGGCGCCCTGAAAGTGTTCGACGCGGATCCAAACGTCTCGGTCGTGCCGACCTTCGGTGCCCGCGGCATTACCTCCGGCGGCACGATTGCACAAAGCGATTTCGAACGACTGGCCAGCGAGTTGCTCGAGGCCGTCCGCCAGGCGAAGCCCGTCGATGGCGCCTACTTCGCCCTACATGGGGCCATGGCGTCCACGAACCAAGAGGACCCCGAAGGATTCTTCTTGCAGGAAGCTCGCAAGTTCCTCGGTGACACAATCCCGATCGTCGCGTCATTCGATCTGCACGGCATCCTCACGGATCGGATTCTCGAGCACGCCGATGCCATCGTGCTCTATCACACGTATCCTCACGTTGACTTCTTCGAGACCGGTCAGCGTGCCGCTCGATTGCTGCTGCGCCTCCTGCGCAAGGAAGTCCGACCCGTCACGGCCCGTGTCGCAATCCCGGCCCTGGTGCGCGGCGACGAACTCATCACCGCGACGGGTGTCTTCGGCAAAATCGTCGGCCAGGCGCGACAGATCGAGCAAAGCCAGGGCGGCCTGTCCGCGGGCATGTTCATCGGCAATCCGTTCACCGACGTGCCAGAGCTATGCTGCAACAGCGTGGTTGTCACGGATGGCGATCGGGAACGCGCCGAGCGCGAGGCGTTGCGTCTGGCCGGCGAATTCTGGGAGCATCGCCACAAGATGCAGGCGCGCTTGACGAGCCTCGAGGAGAGCGTTCGGCTTGCCAAGGCGACGCCAGGAACGATAATCCTCATGGACCCCGCCGATGCGACGAGCTCCGGCGCGTCCGGCGACTCGAACGTAATTCTGCGCGAACTGCTGCGGGCGGGATATCAGGGACGTGCGTTGCTGCCGATCGTCGATGCCGCGGCGGTTCAAATCGCGGTGCAGGCTGGTATCGGCGCCAGGATCCGTACCAGGGTGGGTGGCACGCTCGACGCGAAGCGATTTGTGCCGCTCGAAATCGAAGGGGTCGTCCGCATGATCTCGGATGGCCGCTTTCGCAGCGAGTCCTTCGGACAAACGTGGTTCGCAGGGACGGCGGTGGTTCTGGACGTGAAAAACGTATCGCTCGTGGTGACGAGCCGTCCCGTGCATCTGTATGATCGTTCGCTATTTCTGGCCCATGGGCTCGATCCCCGACATTTCGATCTCGTGGTCGTGAAGTCGCCGCACTGTCAGCCGCACATGTACGCTGATTGGTGCACTCGCCTGATCAACGTGGATGCGCCAGGCAGCACCAGTGCGAACCTGCCGACGCTCGGTCACACGCGCTGCCGCCGGCCGATCTTTCCGCTCGATGGCGAGGTGGCATTCACGCCGCGGGCGCGGGTGTTCTCACGTCATTCGTAACACGGATCATCAGCAATGAGCAATGAATTCACCGATCGCGTCGTCCTCATCACCGGCGGCTCGCGCGGCATAGGAAAGGCGACGGCCTTGCGTCTGGCGCACGAAGGTGCACATATCGCGTTCAGCTATGCCAGCCGCTCCGCCGACGCCGAGGAGACCGCGGCCGCGATCCGTGCGCTCGGCCGTCGCGCGGTTTGCCGTCCATGCAATGTCGCGAATCCCGACGACGTCAAGCGCCTTGTTGACGATGCGCGAAAACTCGGGCCAATCGACTATCTCGTCCACGCAGGGGCCATCAGCAACATCCAGGACCACACGACGCTCAACTTCAATCTCTGGCGCGAAATGATCGACGTAAATCTCACGGGCACCTATCTCGCCGTATTCGCCGTGAAGGACGAGATGATTTCGCGGAAGTTCGGCCGCATCGTGACGCTTTCGTCGGCGGCGGCAGTGCGGCCGCGCAAGATGCAGATCCATTACGCCTCGGCGAAAGCGGGGGTGATGGCGTTCACCCGGTGTTGTGCCGAGGCGTTCGCCCCGCATAATGTGCGCGTCAACTGCGTCGCTCCCGGCTTGATTGACACGGAGATGGCGCGTGCCCTAACGCAGGAGATGATGCAGGCGGTGGTCGATCAAACCCCGATGGGCCGCATGGGCACTGCGGACGAGATCGCGGCGGTGATCCGTTTTTTACTCAGTGAAGAGTCGAGCTTCATGACCGGGCACACGCTTGGCGTCAGCGGCGGGCGCATCATGTTGCCGTGATCGGTACTCGCCAAGCGCACGCACTCCAATGTGGACGTTTTCCAACAGGCAAACCGCCCTTGCCAAACGCCCGCTTCGATGGACAATGATAGATACGTGTCATTTTCTCCACCCCAACCCCCATAGAAAGGGCGATTCCGTGGCAGTCAGCGTTGCGGTCGTGGGCGCTACCGGCGCCGTCGGCGAAATCATGAGGCAAGTGCTCGTCGAGCACAACTTCCCCTTCTCCAGCATCAAATTCCTGGCCTCCGAACGCAGCGTCGGTAAATCCATCGAGTTCAAGGGTAAGCGTTACACCGTCGAGCCGATCCGCCCCGAAGCGTTCGCTGGCGTGCAGATCGTGCTGTCGAGCACCCCGGCATCGGTGAGCCGCGAGACGAGCCCGATGGCAGCCAAGGCAGGGGCGATCGTCGTCGATAACTCGAGCGCCTGGCGCATGGACCCGGACGTGCCGCTGGTGGTGCCGGAAGTGAATGCGGACGCACTCAGGAAGATTCCAAAGGGGATCGTCGCGAACCCGAATTGCTCGACGATCCAGATGGTGGTGGCGCTGAAGCCGTTGCATGACCTGGCCCGCATCAAGCGTGTCATCGTGTCGACCTATCAGGCGTCCTCGGGCAAGGGGGCCAAGGCGACGGCGGAGCTGGCGGCGCAACTGCACGCGCTGGGGCATGGCGAAAAGGTGCCCGCGGTGACGGTGCATGCGGCCCAGCTCGCGGGTAACGTGTTGCCGCACGACTGGAAGCTGGGTGAGGACGGCTACAGCGAAGAAGAGATCAAGATGATCAAGGAAACGAAGAAGATCATGGGGGACGACACGATCGCGGTGTCGCCGACGACGGTGCGCGTTCCGGTGCGGACCGGCCACAGCGAGGCAATTAACCTCGAGTTCGTGAAGCCGATCACGCCGGAGCAGGCGCGCGAGGTGTTGCGAAAAGCGCCAGGCGTTGTCGTGCTCGACGATTATGCGAAGGGCGAGGTGCCGTTGCCGCTTTCGTGTGAAGGACGGGACGAAACGTTCGTGGGCCGCATTCGCCGCGATCCGACAGTCCCGAACGGTCTTAACATCTGGGTGGTCTCGGATAACTTGCGCAAGGGCGCCGCGACCAACGCGGTGCAGATCGCCGAAGTCCTGGTACAACGCGGTTGGTTGCCGGCGCGATAGTAATAGGTCCCTCGTTCCCAAGCGGAGGTTTGGGAACGAGGCGTATTCAACGAGATGTATTGACAAAGGGACATGACATGGCAGGCATCGTGGTCACCTGTCCGGAATGCGAGAAGAAGTTCAAGCCCAAGGCGGACGTCTCAGGCAAGAAGATCAAGTGCCCGTTCTGCACGCATCAGTTCGTCGTGCCCGGCGAAAAGGCGGCGAACGGCGACGCCAAATCGAAGCCCATGAAATCCGACAAGGCCAGGCCAGACGCCAAGGCCAAACCGGCTGGCAAGGGCAAGCCCGACACCAAGCCCAAGCCGGTGGCAGAGCCTACTCAATCCGCAGACCCCGATCTGGACAAAGACGAAAATCCCTACGGCGTCAACCATGTCGAACTCGTGCCACGCTGTCCCAACTGCACCGAGGAAATGGAAAACGAGCACGCCACCATCTGTCTCTACTGCGGATACAACACGATGACCCGCGAGTGGGGCAAGACCGAAAAAACCATCGGCGTCACCTGGAAACGGCAAATCCTCTACAGCTTGCCCGCCATCGGCTCGGCGACCTATGTCTTTTTCACCATCATCTTCCTGATCTATTACTGCGTGGTCAGCCCCTATGACGTGGAAGGCACGATGATGTCCTTCAGTGATCACGAATCGATGCGCATGTGGACGACCGTGGTCAACCTCGTGTTCATCTGGGCCGCCGGCATGTTCTGTTTCCAGAAGTTCATCGCCAAACCCAAGCCCGACGAGATCAAGCTCGACTGATCTCGCTGGGTTGAAAAAAAAACTACCCGCGCCTTGAGCACGTCGCGGCGCGGGCAGTTTGGTTTGGAGTCCGTCGTTGGCGCCCCACGCCCATCAATCGTCGTCGTCATCATCGTCGCGGCGCTTCTTTTTCTTCGCCTTTTTCTTGTTGCGACGGCGGCGATCGTCGTCATCATCGTCATCGTCGTCGTCATCGTCGTCGGTCAGCAGTGCCAGGCGAATGCGGCGTTCGACTTCCTCCAGATTGCGGATGCCGAGAAAGCCGTAGTAGGTTGTGCTGACGGAGGTGCTGGAGCCGCCGCGACGGTGATATGTGGTGGTGATGGTGGTGACGGTGCGGAACACGATATCGCCGGCGTCGCCGCCGAAAATCCAGGAGGACATGCGGCGCATGTGCTGGACCAGGTCGGGGTAGTAGCTAACCGGGACCGCGCCGCTGAAGAGGCCAGGCAGAAAGGTGATGCAGCGTTTGTTGGTGATGACATACGCCGAGCCCAGCGCCTTGCGGCGTGTGAAGAAAAGAATTGCCACCGGCAGGCCCAGCGCGAGGACGAGCCAAAGAAAGCCGACCAGGGCAATGATGGCGATGGCGAGCCCCTGATTTTCTCGCATTTGCGAGCCGCCCGCGAAGCCGCCGACGACACTGAAAATGGTAACGAAGAAGAATGCGGCGATGGCTGCGGGTATAGCCCGAACCGTCAAGATCTTCGGATCGGGCTGACCGACCCACACTCCTTTTTCGCGCAGCCCAAGCTCGCTCATGATATGTTTCTTGGTGTCGTCCGAGAGCGTCGTCGCTTGGAGAAGGGCCTTGAAGTCGCCGTCAGCCGGCTTCTCGTCCTCCTCGTCATCATCCTCGTCTTCGTCCTCGTCGGCGCGCTTCTTGGGAGGGGGCGCCTTCTTCACCGGCTTCTTGGATTTCGACTTCGTGTCCTCTTCGTCCTCGTCTTCGTCCTCGTCATCCTTTGACTTCTTGTCCCAGGCCGGCTTCTTCTGGGTCTCTTCGTCCTCGCCGTCATCCCAGGCGGCGGGCTTCTTGGCGGCCGGCTTCGCCGGCGCTGCCGAGCCGGCGGAAGCGGCCCCGGCTTTCACCGTCGCCTCCTCGTTGGCAAGCGCCTTGAATGCTTTGCCGCACTTCGGACACTTGACCGACTTTCCGATCAACTCATCCTTGACCTTCATCTTGGCGGAACAGGCGGAACACGCAGTTTGTACAGGCATGGCAAGGTACTCGCGAACGGCTTCTTTCGGGCGACGCTTTCCTCGGGCGGACGCGCAAACGCCACCTGGACTTCAAATGCCGAAGGTGCGCAGCCTAGTGCGTTGAATTAAAGTCTTGACGGGACACTGGGACAGTTTATGAATCTATCACAACCGCGCTGCAAAAGGGGCGGAAAAAAAGATAAATAAAAAGTAAGCTGTGACAGGACTTGTGGCCCGACGACTGGCGAACTCTCTACTTCCCCAGCAACACATACAGCGTAAATTGCATGCTCACGTTCCGCCCGCCGACCTTGATCGTCAGCAGTCGCTGATTCTGGATGTTGCCGACGATCAGGTTCTCGTTCAGCCTCAACGCGAGCGTCAGCGTCTTCTTGACGTTGAGCCACTCCGGATTCTTCGCGTCCTGGATCACCTGGAAATACGTCTGGCCCGCGACCTTCGGCAACTCCTGCGGCGGCAGCGACTCGGCGACGAAGCGCAGGCCCGCGGCCCCCTGGCGGAACAGGTCCTCCACGCGATCGGAGCTGCCGATCTTCATGTCGAGCTGGCCCGCTTGCGTCAAGAGCTCCACGCATTGCTGCGTCTCCAGCGTACTTTGCACGCCGATGAAGATCTGGGCCGACGGGTCCATCCACGCGGGCTCGAGCGTTACCTGCATGCGCCAGCCGGCGCCGATGAACGGGCGCTCCTTGTACTCGGGTTCGACGACGAGGTTGAGCTGAGTGTCGAGATGCTGTTTCAGATAGGCGAAGCAGGTGCCAAGGTCATCGTGGTCGTAGCGAGGCAACTCCGGCGGACGCCGCGTGGCGCCGAAAATCGCCATCTGTCCGACAACCCGGCTCAACTCGAGAAACGCGGTCAGCGGATGGACGCCACGGGCCGCGATGAGGACGCCGAGGACGCTGACGGCTTCGAAGAGTTGCTGCATCTGCTTGAGGACGAGCAGATCGCCTGGAACATTTCGGTCCCAGGTGACGCCCTGGCGCGTGCTGAGCTGGGTGATCCAGTCGATCTTCTTGTAGAGCCGATCGTGCAAGGCGCGGAGGATGCCGTCAAGCAACGGCGGCCAGGCATCGCAGCTCAAGAGCGGCGGAATGTAAGTGGGATCGACTTGCAACCCGCCGGCGGCCTGATCGGCCTTCTCGATGCGGGCGATAGGTAAAACATGGTAGCCGGCCCGGTCCTGGTTGCCGACGAGGAGTTGGAAGTTCGGGGCACGCAGGACGATGGGTTGCGCGTTGCCCCCGGTGTTCTCGTCTTCGAGATTGACCGATTCCTGGAAGTAGCGGCTGTCCGTTTGCCGTTGCGCCGGCGCGTTGGCCCGGCCGGGCCGGATCGGCGGGACGGCGAGATAGACGAGAAATTGCCGGGCCTCGCGCAGCTCCTGGCTGCGACGAAGATCGACCCTGGCGAGCGTGCCGTCGCGTGGGATCGAGACGGGCGTGCCGTCGGGCAGGCGCGCTTCGAGCGCCTGGACCACAAGCTGATGGTTCTCGAGAGCTTTCGGATCGAGTGTGAGGGAACGGAGGCCCCAGTTGTAATGGAGGTCCCAGTTGTGATTGCGCCGGCCGAGGTCGACAAGGTAGCGGTAGGACGCCTGAAAATGGTGCGGCCGAATGAACATTTCATTATGCCAGTGCACCGCACGCGACGTCATGGTGGCTCCGTGGGAAATGAACCCTAATATACCGTTGTTGTACGGGTAAACCCCGCATGTGACCGCGTGTCGGCGACGGTTCGATCAAACAAAGCGAGGTCGGCAAAATCTTCGATTCAATAGCAGGCCACGCGCTGGCGCCAGCGACACATTCACGCGATCTGATCTATCGGGAATCCCGGCATTGAGCAAACCATGGGAACGCCAGCACCAATTGGAGAGATGGATCCGGGTGGGCGGATCACCCGGCGCAGTCCGGCGCTTTGCATCAGCGATATGTGGCACGTCCGGATCAGAAATCAGAACAAATGCGCCGGATTCTGCGCCGCCGCTCGCAGAAACGTGAACTTTTCCTGGAGTTTTTTTGCAAAGTAGATGACCACGGGCTCGTGGGCATCTACTCTGCGTGGGAGAAATGTTGCGGGTTGAAGCGAATTCTTGGACTCACTTGCCGGAAGCGTAGCGATGTCCGGTCGCCTCCATCGGGATGGTGTAAAACGAGGTGCGTGCGGTGACGCAGAGCGTCTTCATGTCGGCGCCGCCGAAGCAGCAGTTCGCGGGCTGTTCGGGAAGACGGATGACGCCGAGAAGCTTGCCGTGGGGGTCGAAGACCTGGATGCCGATGGCGGACGTGATGTAGAGATTGCCTTTGTTGTCGATCGTGGCGCCGTCGGCGCCGGTCCCCTGCTTTCCCTCGGGTTGCTTGAGGTTGCAGAAGATCTTGCCTTTGCCGATCTTGCCCGGCGATTCAATCGGATACGCCATCATGCCGGCCTGACCGGTCGGGAAGACGAACAGCGTCTTTTCATCGATCGACAGCAGCACGCCGTTGGGATTGGGCAGGTTGTCAATGACGCGCGTCACCTTGCCCTTGCCGTCGGTGTAGTAGACGCCGAGCTTGTTTTGCGGCATCGGCTTGGGCGCGCGGAATGACGGATCAGTGAAGTAGACGCCGTCGCTCTTGTCGACGACGAGGTCGTTCGGAGCGTTGAAGCGATTGCCGTCGTACTTGTCGATGACCGTCCGCTTTTTCTTGCTGGCGATGTCGTAGGCGACGATCTGCCCGTCCATCTCACAAGCCACGAGCTCCCCCTTGCTGTTGAACATGAGTCCGTTGGCATGATTGGAGTTCTCGACGAAGGTCGAGAGTTTGCCATCGACGCCGTACTTGTGGATTTTTTCAGCCGGGATGTCGGTGAAATAGACATTCCCCTTGGCGTCGACGGCCGGGCCTTCGGTGAACTGGAACTTGGCGTCGAGCTTGGTGATCTTGCCGGCCGGCCCGATGTGCGGGATCTTTTCCTCTTGGGCACTCAAGGGCACGACGAGGAGCAGCGAGGCAATGGTTGGCAGAACAAAACGCAACATGGTTTTTCTCCAGGGGGGGCGATCAGCGAACTTTCTGGAAGGTGATACTCTCTTTGCCGTTGACCAGGGTCAGGCGATTGCCGTTGTGATCGTAGGTGAACGTGGCGGGGCTGGGGATGCCTCGCCAAAAGGCGTCGCCGGGAATGTCCATGACGAAGACGATGGTCTTCTTGTCCTTGTCGTGGCTATGCCAGGTGAAGTTGAATTCCTCGCCTTTTTCGTTCATAAACGAGCCGAAGCCTCCTTCGTGATCCCTTTCGAGCAGGATGTTGGCCTCGGGCACATTGTCCCCACCGTTCGGATGCTGGACGACTTTGGTGGTGATGCTGTCCCATTCGCCGAGGAAGGGCGGCGGCGGAGCGGCGAAATGCGAGGCGAGCATGCCCGCGCAGCACAGACCGCCGAGAATGACGGCCGCGATGGCCACGCCGATCAGACGCGCCACGAAGCCATGTAGCATCCGCTCGAACACGCCAGCCCAGAATCCTTGCGCAGGCGGCCTCGACCCGCGCGAGATATCGAGGTCGTCATCGTCTTCGTAACGACGGCGCGATCGGGCACACATGCGTCACCTATTTCTTGTACGAGCGTTGATCGCGCAGCTTCGGCACCTTCTCGGTGCGGCGATGATTCGTGTTTTCGCCAAGGACGCGCTGGGCCTTTTCGAGGTTGGACACCTTGAAGATGCCAAACACCTTGCCGTTGCGGCCGCCGGAGCTGCAGTAGGCGTAATCGATGGAGATATGCTCGGCAGCGAGGCGCTCGCAGACATTGGCCAGGGCGCCGGGCTGATTCTTGAGCTCGACTGCCAGCACATCGCTCTCGGTAAACTGGACGTTCATCGCCTTGAGTGCCTTGGCGGTTGCCGCTTCATCCTCGGTCACCATGCGCAAGACGCCGTGCTCATGGCGATCCATCACGGAAAGCGCGACGATGTTGATCTTGCCGTCGGCGAGGTCGGACAGGACCTGAGCGAGTCGGCCTGGTTTGTTCTCCAGGAATACTGTGACTTGCTTGCGTGTTTGCATCGGGGTCTCCCTTGATCGATTTGGTGCAGCCGGGCTATTGTATACGAGAGATTAGAGCGTTTCACGTTTTGGTGTGCGGGTATACGCAATGGGCGAACCAGTTGACTGCATCGCTGGCCGTCACGCTGTCTAGCGCGTCGGCAATCGCCGTGTTCAAACACGACGTGTCCCTTGCCTTGGCCTTGCGAAGGTGGGCCTTCACCTTCGACCACATTTGCTCGATCG
>DASRSQ010000989.1:0-13365 GCA_035656475.1 Gemmataceae bacterium
CCGCTCGGCGGTTTAGCGCACAAGATCGCTGCAGCGCCGCACGCGATCGGCGGCGAGGTGGACGCTAAACCGCCGAGCGGGCGATGACGACGCTTGCCCTGGCGACAAGTTATATGGGACGCTCCGGCGGGTTTTCGACGCTGAGCAACTCGCTGTCTTTCCAGGACGACTCCGCCTCGATTGGCTCGATGTGCACCGTTACCTCCGCGCCGGGCAAGGCGCTGCGCACGGCTTCTTCGATGCGCTCTCCGAAATCGTGCGCTTCCTTTACGCTCCATGTGCCTGGCACCAACAGGTGGAAGTCGACGAACTTGCGTGCCCCGGCCTGGCGCGTTCGCAGCGCGTGATAGTGCAACCCGGGCCGCATCAACGCATCAATTGCGGCACGAACCGCGTGTTGCTCCGTCTCGGGCAGCGCGTGATCCATGAGGCCGTTGAACGATCGCACGAGCAGGTCCGCGGCGGTGCGGACGATATTGGCGGCCACGATCAGCGCGAGCAGCGGATCGATCCAGCTCCAGCTGGTCAGCCAGACGAGTCCCAGGCCGACGAGGACGCCGAGCGAGGTCCAGACATCGGTCATGAGATGCTGGCCGTCGGCTTCGAGAATGATGGAGCGCGTGCGCCGGCCGACGCGGATGAGCATGCGCGCCACGCCGAGATTGATCAGCGAGGCGCCGAAAGACAACAGCGTGCCCAGCTCGAGTTGTTGCAGGGGCATCACGTTGAGCAGTCGGATCACCGCGTACCATGCAATGCCGCCGGCGGCGACGAGGATCAGGATGCCTTCCAGGCCGCTCGAGAAAAACTCGATTTTTTCGTGGCCGTAGGTGTGCGTCGAATCGACCGGCTGCGTCGAGTACCACAGGCAGACAAACGCAGTGAGGGCCGCGACGAGATTGACGAGCGACTCGGCCGCATCGGAGAGCAGGCCGACCGAATCGGTCAGCAGATATGCCGCCAGCTTCAGCCCCAGCGTCAGCAGGGCCGCTGCGATCGATAGCAAGATCGGCGTTCGCCGTTCGACAAATGACATCGCGATCCCGGGTTCCGACATAACCTGGACGCTCACGCGTCACAGTTCGCCGATCATTTCATCTTATCTTTCGCATTGGGATCGCGTACCGTCAGAGTGGCCCGTGGCGATTGTTGCCAGGTTTCGTCAATCCGGACGGCGACAACCAGGCTCGTGTCGCGATAACGCTTGCTCGCAGGCTCGGCCTGCCACATCTCGGTTGGGCACGAGGGTGGAGAGGTTAAGGCGCGGCATGTTCGGCCTCCGCAGTTTTTCGTGCGAGATTTCACGGAATATCTGCATAATATTTAAGAGCGAATGCTTCTGACGAAAAAGACGACACCATCTTGACAATAGACGGATCCAGACCTCTGGGCCTCTGCTGGAGAACATCTTACCATGCAAATTCGCGGCATCATTCCTCCCGTGGCGACGCCGATGCAGGCTAACGAAGATCTCGACCTGCCCCGGCTCAAGTGGTTCATTGACCACCTCATCAACAGCGGCGTGCACGGCATCTTCGTCCTCGGCACCAACAGCGAGTTCTACGCGCTGGACGAGAACGAGAAGCAGCAGGTCATCGCCACTGCCGTCGAACACGTGCGCGGCCGGGTTCCCGTCTACGCCGGCACCGGCGCCGAAACGACGCGCGAGGCGGTGAGGCTCACGAAGATGGCCGAGAAGGAAGGCGCCAATGGCGTCTCCGTCATCACGCCGTATTTCGTCATCCCGAATCAGCAGGAAATCTTCGACCATTACCGCCGCATCGCCGAGGCCACGAAACTGCCGGTCATCCTTTACAACAATCCGGCGACGTGCGGCGGTGTCAAAATCGATGTCGAGACCGTGGCTCGCCTGGCCGAGATCTCGAACATCCTCGGTGTCAAAGATTCGTCTGGCGATCTGCAGAACACGATCGAGTTCATTCGCGTGGTGCCGGAACGTTTCAGCGTCCTGATGGGGCGCGATACGCTGATTTACCCGGCGATGATTTTCGGCGCCCGCGGGGCCGTGCCCGCGACGGGCAACATCGCACCGAAGATCCTGGTCGACATTTACGAATCGTTCATGCGCGGCGACCAGGCGGCCTCGCTCGCTGCCCAGCGCAAGCTGAACCCCGTTCGCATGAGTCTGACGCTCGGCACCGCTCCGGGCGGCGTCAAGGCGGCGCTGCAGATGCTCGGCCTGTCGATCGGCCCGTGTCGTTCGCCGGTCGCGCCGCTGCCGCCGGACAAGATGCAGAAGATGAAGGCAGCGCTGCAGTCGGCGGGATTGCTGTAGACACAAGAAACGGGGGCTACCCATGCGATCCATCTTTGTGCTGGCCATTCTCCTCGTCGCAGTGTCGTCGACCCACGCACAGGACGACGCGAAAAAACTGTTTGACGAGATGGAGCAAAGGCTCGCCAAGGCGAAGTCACAGAAGTTCGACTTCGAGTGCGAAGCCTCCAACGATCGGCTCACCAAGCTCACGCTCAAGGGCTCCGTCCTCTGGTCCAAAGACAACAAAGTGAAGTTCGATTTCGATGGCGACAGCGGCACGAACAAGTCGCATGTCACCTGGGTTTGCAACGGCGAAACGCTCGCCGTCCAGACCAAGATTGGCGACAAGGTCACCGGCATGAATCGGCCGGCCTCCGCCAAGGTGGGCGAATACACCATTGGCACGATCGCACGCGCCAGCGCTTTCTCCGCAATGAGTTCCATGACGCGCAAGGACCCGTCCGATCCAGGCAAGACCAAGGCGATCAGCTTCAAGAAACTCGACGACGAGAAGGTCGACGGCAAACTGGCCCATGTCCTCGAATACGCCTTTTCCACGCCTCAGGGGAACACTCTCAAAGGCAAGCTCTGGCTGGATGCCAAGACCAAGCTGCCGGTGAAGCGCCACGTCGAGATTTACGTCGACGACAATGTGCAGTCGCGCATCACCGAGACTTACTCCAACTGGATGCTTAACGTAGATCTGCCCAAGGATGCGTTCGCGCTGCCGAATTGATCCGACCTTCAACTCATGTCTCAGCCGGAACTCCTTCTCGAATTTCTCACATCGATGCTTACCGCTTTACACCGGTGAAACGCCGGGTATGATGTGGGCCAAGCATTTCACTTTCACCAATCGAGGAGGTCCAACCGATGCCTGTCGACCGAGCCTGGGTGCAGAGAAATCTTGGATTCGATCCAATAGTTCGGGCCGCGCCCCGTTCCACCTTCGCATTCGCGAAGGCGGCGGATGCCAATCCATCCCTTAACGATTTGCAGCGCGAGATCATCGATTTCGATTCGGAGGCGCCGGCAGGGCGCGAGTTTCTCGCGTTCACGACGGCAACCGGCCTGTCGCGTTTCACCGACATTCCGTGGCCCACGGGCCTGGCGCCGACGACCGGTGGCAAACCGAGCGGCACGCCCGCCAGTCCATTGCCACGCGCCGACGTCCTCGTCGTGACGTGGACCGTCGACGAAGGCCACGCCCTGAGCCGGGTCCTGACGCCGGGCAAGGACTCGCGGAACGACTACGTTTCCTACACGCACAACTTCGCCGCCATCTCGAGCAAGATGCGCAAAGGCTGCCCGGCCCTCGAAGCCAAACGCCTGGGCGCCTACTGGCCGACCACCATCGGCGGCAAGAAAGTCATCGTCTTCAAGTCCGATTCCCACCTGTCGCAGGACATCAAGAAGGTCCCCGCTGCGAACGGGACGTTGCCAAACTTCGATGTTTGGCAGCAAATCATCGACGAAGTGAAACCCAAGCTCATCATCACCACCGGCACCGGCGGCGGCATCGGCCCCTCCCTCGAAGTCGGCGACGTGATCGTCAGCCCGATCGTGCGCTTCGATTGCACAAGCTGGCTCAAGACGGCATCGTTTCACGATGCCGTCTACCAGAACGCGGCGCCGAAGACGAAATATTTCGCCAAGGCCAAAACGCTGTTCAATGCGAACGCCGGCCAGCTGCCCAAGGATAACACCCGCACACCCCAGATCGTCATCAGCAAGATGCCGGCCACGTCGGTCGTGACGACCGACTTCTTCGGCTTCGCCACGTCGGACAATCATTTCGGCTTGAAGGGGTTCGGCGACATCTCGGAGATGGGAGACGCGGTGCTTGGACAGGTGGCCAGCCTGATGCAGGCGGCCCCGCGCTGGATCGCCGTGCGCAACGTGTCCGATCCCCAGATCAAGGCAGTCGGTACCATCAAGCAGCAGGCGCAAATCGCCGCCCAGATTTACAAAGGATTTGGCCGCTGGAGCAGCGTTTGCAGTGCCATCGTGTGCTGGGCTTTGATCGCCGCCGAATGATCAGGTTTGTCTTAGCAACGCCTGATAATCCTCGGGCGTATCCAGATCGCGCAGGATCTCGGCGTCGGGCCAGGGGACCTCGCGCGTCTGCTCGGCATGGGCGCGGATGTATGCATTGAGGCCGACATCGGGCGGAAACGCTGCGAGGCCGCCGACGTGGGGCCAGCCGAACCACGTCGGATGCCCGCGGCGCCCGCCATTCGTCGGGACCACAATCATGCCCTCATCGGCGGCCGACAATACGGCACGCACGACCTCGGATCGCACGGTCGGGTGATCGGCGGGCAGCAGCAGCCAGCCGTCGTCATCGCGAGGTCGAAATCGCTCGGCGATCCAGGCCAGGCCATGCATGACAGTGGCACGCATGTCGGGCGTATCCTCGGCCAACCGCACGACAAACGCGCCCGCAGCGGTCGCGATGCGCGCGATCTCGTCGCCATCGGGCGCGACCACGACTACGATTTCAGGTACGGCCGCGGCGCGTACCGCCGCCACGACGCGCTCGAGCACGGTTGCGTCTCCCAGCGGCAGCAGCAGCTTGGGCTGCCCCATGCGTCGGCTCTTGCCCGCGGCAGGAATCAGGCCAAAGGTCCGCATCAAGCCTCCCTATTTCGATTTGCCGACGCCCTTCAAGCGATGATCGCCGTTGTGATAGAGGTGGCACTCGGTGCAGTTGAAACGCGCGCCGGCAGTGCCCGCGGCGGTCGTCGGAGCATGGCACTGAACGCACGTGTCGCGATTCGGAATCAACACGTCCAGGTGCGTCTCGGAAGCCGTTGCCCCCGCATGGCAGTCGGCACAATGCATCGCGCGATGCGACTTGTGATTGAACTTCGCATGCTGCAGCCAGGTCGTCGGCACCTGCGCCGGCGCGATGCGCAGCTCCGGTGCCGCTCCCGGCTTAAGCGCTTCCGCGACGCTCTTGCCGTCGAAAAAGTGACACTCCGCGCAGAGCCGTTGGCTCGTGTACAGATCTCTTTCGGCGTGCAGGACCTCCTTGTCGATCACCTCGCGCACCGTGGTCGGCAACAGGCCCGGCAATTTTCCTGGCAGCGATCGAGCAACCTTCTTGTCGAGAAACTCGGCCTGCCCACGCGCGATCTGGCTCGTGAAGTGATTCTCCAACAAGCCATGCAATTCCTTCGGTTGCCAGCGGTGCGGAACCTTGAGCTTATTGAGCGTCAACGGATGGCACGCCTGACAGTGATTCTCGTACACGATCGGCTGCATGTACGCGCCGGCTGCGTTCGGCTGATGGCATGACGCGCATTGAAGCTGCACCGGGTCATCGTCCTCCTTGCGAACTTGCTGTGAGCGATAGCGTTCACGAAGCTCGGCGGGAATCTTGTCCAGCGTGTGCAACTCGCCGCCCCCTTTGCCGAGAGCCATGCCGGCCGACAGGTGCTGGCGATGGTTGAAGCGAAGTTTTCCCGGATCCTTCTGAATCGAGCGGAACGTCGGATGTGCGCCTGCGGAGAAACCCGTCACGTCGGCCTGGAACGTGGTCGGCTTGCCGCTGTGCTGATGCAAATCGCGATGACATTGCGTGCAGTCGCTGTCCGGAAGATTGACGAGCGAGGCGTCCCGGCCCCGGTGGTCGCGATGACAGGCGCCGCAGGTCTGCTCGGGATGCGCGCCGGCATGATGCGCAGGCCCCGCATGGCAGGTCTCGCAGCGCTGCGAGCTTTGCCCTGGATCTCCGAGAAAAGGCGCCTGCCATGAGTGACTGCTGATCGGCGTGAAATCGACGTGACATGCCTGGCAGTTGGACTCGGTCATCTGATGCACCGCCGCCACCGGACCGCGCTCGGCGTGGAAATCGGGTCGACCAGTCAGTGCATAACTTGCTCCCAAACCGACGATCGTTACGAGCAACACGATGTAGCCGAGTCGATCCTTCCAGCGCTGCAACGGGTCGGCACGCAGGTGCATGTCAAGAGGCGGTCGCGTCGAGTCCGTGTTCTCGGCGGGCATAGGTGTTCTTTCTTACCAGTAGCGAATGGCCACGAACGCGTGAACGAACATCAGTATGACCAGGGCGATCGACAGCGGGAAATGGACCCACAGCCAGCAATGCAGCCAGAAGTGCAGTCGAACCTGGCGATCCCATAGCCGCCGTTCCTGGCAGTAGCGTTCCAGCATGTCGACGAGCGCATGCGCGTCGGCCGGCAGACGCGACTTGCAAGCGTGGAACAGCAACGCCGACTCGGCGGCATCGGCGAGCCGGGATCGACTCGATGCTCCCGCAAGCAAGAACGGTGTCACCTGCTCACGATAAAAGTCGGCCAGCGGTTCGGTCTCGGCAAGCATCGTCGGCAGCGGCGCGTTGATTTCGGTGACGCGGCCACTGCCGACGGCCAGAAACGGCTCGCCGACCGCGGGCAAAGCTTGGCCATTGCCGAGCGCGGGCGCACCGCACAGGGCCGCCACCTGGCGATCCGCGGCCGCGACCAGTCGGCTCGCCAGTACCTCACGCTGAGCATAGATCGTCTCGCCCGGCAAATCGTCGAAACGCCGACGCGGCACCACGTTTTGCAGGACCAACCCGAAAACGCCGCTGGCCACGACGATGATCAGGAGCAGCATCAAAACGGTTGTCAGCCAGCCGCCAAAACGCAGCCCGCTGTGCAGGATCAAGAGGGGCAGGCTGAGCACGCCAAGCCAGAGGTGGGCCCGCAGCCAGGCCGGCGCCGAGCCGATTGGCCAGGCGCGAACTTTCTTGCGCAGCCAGAGGGCGAATTCGAAGAGGATGATGAGGCCGCCGAGGATGCCGAACGTGAATCCCGCGAGGCTGCTGCCGCCGGGCCAATCGGGGCGATCGCGCGATTCGAAAAAAAACCAGGCGATGGCGCCGGCCGTGACGAGGACGATTGCGATCGCCCACGGGCGATGGGCCGGCCAGTTCGAGCGATCCAGGAGCAACGCAAAACCTCCGCATTTTTCCTTACTCTTTGAGGTTAGGCCGATTCTCGTGCTCTGTCAACGACGTTGCCGGTTGCCTTGGCGGCCGCCGCGAGGTATCCATTCAGAAGAATCCACGTTGCCGAGACCGTGCATGCGAGCTTACCGGAAGCTATCGCTGGCGATATTGCTGATCGCGTCGCTGATCGGCATCGGCCTGCTGCGCGCGCAACTGCAACCCGCAGCCACCGACATCATCCATACCCCCGTGAACGCCGCGCCGTCGCTTGCCGAGAAGCTGCCCATCGTCGGCACCGCGTCCTGCTCGGCACGCGGCTGTCACGGTAGCGACGCCCCGGTCGAACGGCGCGATCACTGCTTGCAGAACGAGTATTCGCTCTGGTCGCGCGATCGCCATGCGGACGCCTATCGTACGCTCCTCAGCGAACGCTCGGCCAACATCGTCAAGCAGCTTGGCGGCAACGTGAAAGCGTCCGACGACCCGCGCTGCCTGGCGTGTCACGTCACCCCGCAGCTCGCGTCGTTGCCGGCGGACAGCGTCTTCGCGCAGCGCGAGAAACTGTTCGGCGTCGGCTGCGAATCGTGTCACGGCAGCGCCAACGACTGGCTGGTCGCGCACACCGGTCCCGACTGGCGTCAGAAGAAGTCGGCATACGCGATGCCTGATCTTGCCGATCCGCGCGTCCATGCGAAAGCGTGCGTCGGCTGCCACGTCGGCGGAAATGGCGACGTCACGCACGACATGATCGCCGCCGGCCATCCGCGTTTGACGTTCGAGTTCACCAGCTATCACGCGAACATGCCGCCCCACTGGCGGCCGCACCAGGAATCGGAGGCTCAGCTTTGGGCAACCGGCCAGCTGGCATCGGCCGAGGCAGCGCTCGCCCTGACCGCGAAACGCGCTGACGCCGGCCCCTGGCCTGAGTTCGCCGAATACGATTGTTTCGCCTGCCATCACGCCCTGACCGCGCCGAGTTGGCGGCAGTCGGCGAAGCGGGCCACGAAGCCGGGGGAATTGCCATGGGGCACGTGGTACTTCGTCTTCACGCGCGATCTCACCGGGCCATCGCCGGCGCTCGATTCACTCGCAGCGACGATGCAATCGCTCAGGGCGAGTCGCGCCGATGCGAACAAAAAAGCGAAGCAAGCGCTGCACGATCTGCAAACACCGCGTGTCGGCGTTGCTGATGCTGACAAAATTCTTGACCGCTTCAAGCGTGGCACGTTGGGCGTCGATGCAAGCTGGGACAGTGCCGAGCAACTCTATCTCGCCATGCACGCTCTGCAACCGTCCGCCGGGCTGAATCAGCTCGCGACCGAGCGCGCTTTTGTGCCAGGTTACGATGGTCCGCTGTCGGTGCCGAGCCAAGGTCGGCCCGCGTTTCAGCCCAGCGATTTCATCGCCAAGCTGAAGGCGCTTGCGAAATGAGATGCGGACGACTACATTTCCCGTGTGACATTTCCCACCGTGCGTCTGAGGTTCGACATGAAACGATGGGCGTCGTGCTGTCTCGTCCTTCTCCTCGCCTCCACCGCCCTCGGGCGCGAGCCGATTCGGCTTGCCAATAATCCGGCCCTGTCGCCGGATGGGCGATGGCTGGCGTTTGACTGGAATGGCGATATCTGGATCGCACCGAGCAGCGGCGGCGCGGCACGGCCGCTCACCGCGCATCCGGGCCGCGATTCGCAGCCGAAGTTTTCGCCCGACGGCAAGACGATCGCCTTTGTCAGCGACCGCGAAGGCGCTCCGCAGGTTTTCACGGTTCCGCTCGACGGCGGTGCGCCGCGCCAGCTCACGTTTCATAGCTCTGGCGCCGCATTGCAAGAATACACGCCTGGCGGGAAGTCGCTCCTCATCAAGGCGACGCGCGATCACTTCTGGCGCCGGAGCGAACGATTCTTCACGATCAGCAGCACCGATCGCTCGGCCGAACGGCTCGTCTTCGACGATTACGGCGACACCGGCGCTCTCTCTCCCGATGGCAAGAAACTGCTATTCACGCGCGAAGGCGAGGGTTGGTGGCGCAAGGGCTACAAGGGCTCGCGCGTCGCCCAGGTTTGGCTGCACGATCGCGACGCCGGCACGTTCACCAAGGTCCTGCACGGCGAGTTCGGCAGCCGCTGGCCCATGTGGAAACCCGATGGCACCGGCTTCTATTACGTCGCCGAGCATGCGCACGGAGCCAACCTGGCGGTCCACGATCTCGCGTCGAAGTCGAGCAAGGTGCTGACCAAGTTCAAGGAAGACACCGCCGTCTTCCCGGCCATCAGCCGCGACGGCTCGCTCATCGTCTTGCGCCACCTCTTCGATCTCTACACTTTGCGTCCCTCGACCGGCGAAGTCAAAAAGCTCGATCTCTGGCACAACAGCGATCGCGCCATCCGGCAAAGCGAGACGCGCACGCTGACCACCGCCAGCGCGGCCGCGTTCACACGCGACGGCCTCGAAATCGCGTTCGTCGCCGGCGGCGACCTGTGGGTGATGGACACGGTGCTGCGCGAGCCGAAGCGCGTCACCGCGACGGCAGGCGAGGAAAGCGAGCCGTTGTTCACCCCCGATGGCAAATCGATTGTCTTCATCGCCAGCCAGGGGCATCGTTTCGAGATCATGGTGGCGAAGCGCAATGCGGATGAGTTCTGGTGGCAAGGTCGCTTCTTCAGGGTCACTCCGCTGCTTGCCATCGACGCTCGCCCGTCGCATCTCAAGCTCGGCCCCGATGGCAAACGCCTCGCCTTCATCCAGGGTCGAGGCGATCTGTGCGTGCTCGATCTTGAGTCAAAAAAGCATCAGGTCATCTTCAGCGACTGGAGCGGCCCCGATTTCGACTGGTCTCCCGACGGCAAATGGTTCGTCGTTTCCAAGCAAGACGAAGACTTCAACCGCGACATCTGGCTGATCCCGTCCGACGGCAAAGGAAAGCCGTTCAACGTCTCGCGCCATCCCTATGCCGAGAGCGATCCCGTTTGGTCCCCCGACGGCAGAATGATCGCCTTCGCCGGCCGCCGCGCCTCGGGCGACGTCGGCGCCAATGTTTGCATCGTCTCCCTGCGTCCTGAAGACGACGAACGCACCGCGCGCGACCGCAAGCTGGAGAAAGCACTCGAGAAAATGAAAGGACGCACGCCGACGAAGATGCCGGATGCAAAGGCTGACCCGGCGTCGCTCGAAATTGAATTCGATCGCCTGCATGAGCGCGTCAAGCGCATCTCGCTTGGCGAGGGATTTGCGACCGCGCTGTTCTGGTCACCTGATTCGAAAAAGCTCGCGTTCACCGGCACTTTCGAAGGCAAAGCCGGCACGCACACCATCGACATCGGCGACGATCTCAAGCCGAAGCTGCTGATGCCGACCGCCGGCGCGCGGCCGACCTGGCTCAAGACGGGCAACCAGATCGTCTGGCTCGTCAATGGCGTCCCGACCAGCACTCCCGCCGTCGCCGCCACGCCAACCGCCGAACCGGCGCCAACGATCGCTCCGAAGAAAGGCGGCAAGGGTGGATTCGCGCCCAAGACCGGCGCACCGGCCGCGACCGGCGGCGGTTACACCTTCTCGGTCCGCCAGGAAGTCAACCTCCCCGCACGCAAGGCCGTCGTCTTCGACACCTGCTGGCAGCTCATGCGCGATCACTGGTATGACGCCAAGCTCGGCAATCACGACTGGGACAAGATTCGCCATAAGTACCGCGACATGGCCGAGCATGCCCCCGACATGGATTCGGTCCAGACCGTTGTGCAAATGATGCTCGGCGAACTCAACGGCTCGCACCTCGGCTTCACGCTGTCGGGCAAGTCCGGCGCCGCGCCCGAACCGCGCGATGTCACCGCGCATCTGGGCGTCCGCTTCGACCCGGCGTTCGCGGGACCGGGCCTCAAGATTCGCGACGTGCTCCCCGGCGGCCCGGCCGACACGCGCCGCCGCCGACTGCTTGCGGGCGAGGTCATCATCAAGATCGATGGCAAGGAAGTGAAGCGCGACGTTGATCCGACGCTGCTGCTCAATGGCCCGCTCGATCGCGAGATCGAACTCCTCGTCAAGGATGCCGCCGGCAAGACGCGCGAGGTCACGCTACGGCCCATTACCTATGCCGCCGCCCAGAATCTGCTCTACGATCACTGGCTGCGCCACAACAAGAAGCTCGTTGCCGACGCCTCCGCGGGGAAGCTCGGCTATCTGCACATCAGCCAGATGGGGATGCCGAATTTCCGCAAGTTCGAGGAGGAGCTTGTGTCCGAAGGAGCCGGCAAGGACGGTCTCGTCATCGACGTCCGCGAGAACCCGGGCGGCTCGATCACCGATCATCTCCTCACTGCCCTCACGCAACCCAACCACGCCATCACGGTCCCGCGCGGCGGCGGACCGGGCTATCCGATGGATCGCAAAATCTACGTCTCCTGGCACAAGCCGATCGTCGTCCTGTGCAACCAGAATTCCGGCTCGAACGCCGAGATCTTCAGCCACGCGATCAAAACGCTCAAGCGCGGCCAGGTCGTCGGCGTCCCGACGGCCGGGGCCGTGGTCAGCACCGGCGCGGCGCCGATTCTCGACGTCGGCACGTTGCGCATGCCGACGCGCGGCTGGTTCACGATCAACGACGGCGAGGACATGGAAAAGCACGGGGCCGTCCCCCATCACGTTCTCTGGCCGGAGTTGCTGCAGATGCCCGCGGGCCGAGACGCGCAACTCACGAAGGCGATTGAGGTGCTGAGCCGCGATGTCGCCGCATGGAAGGCAAGGCCGCAGCCGAAGTTGAAGCTGTCGACGGAGCGGCCATGAAACATAAGCGGGTTACGGTCGAAGACCTGATGCAACGCGGCTACGTCTACGTGTTGTCAGCTTCACCGGGCAGGGAGTTTCACGGCGATTTCGAGCCCGAACTGACGCCGCGCGAGATGCTCGAGCTTGGCGTCTTCGGCGGCAAGTACATGACCGATTGCACGGCCGAGTTCCCCGCGAGCTGGTACGCCAGTGCCAGATTGTGCCACGAACGGCACGATCCGGACTTGAATTTCTTCGGCATCAACGCATCGCAGCCGCTGTCGGTCTGGCGGGCGAAAGGCTGGATTTACGAGGAGGACCCGCGCGGCTGGTTCCAGTGGTATTGCCGCTATTACCAGGGCCGACGCTGCCCGGACGATGAGCGTCAAATTCGCCGCTGGAAGGCGATTCAACGCCACATCGCGCAGGTCAAAAAGCACTGCGACAAGCGCGACCTCGAATGTCGCCGCAAGCAACGCCAGGCCATCCTACACTGGGCGTACGATGCGCGGCTGATCTAAATATTCGTGCGCGATTCGGCAGCAGACGCCAATTTTCGGATGTTCCGTTGTGATACAAGGAGGAGTGACTGAATCGTAGAATTTCACTCCTCCTTGTATCACAACGGAACATCCGAAAATTGGCGTCTGCTGCCGAATCGCGCACGCTGATATAGGGGGCCAAAGCGGCTAAAGCCGGCACGCCGACATCGGGAAGTTATTCTTCTGAACGTTACATAAACGCTTGTTCCGCGTTCGCCTGTCCCTACTCTAACGCGTAGCGCGGTCAGGGAACGGCGAAGCAGCTCCGCGCATACCAGATGGCGCTAAGCAGATCTTGCTCCGTTGGTTGCCGCCACGCACCCACCAATTTCACACACCGAGAGGGTAGCTATGAAGCAGCGACAGATCATGATGGCCGCCTTGATCTTATTGGCCGCCGGCTGGGCGGGTACCACGACGCAGGCGACCGAGGGGGACAAGAAAGTGGAAACGCGCGTGTTCGAGATGCGGACCTATTACGCCAATCCCGGCAAGATGGAGGCGCTGCACGCGCGCTTTCGCAATCACACCAACAAACTCTTCGTCAAGCACGGCATGCAGCTCGTCGGCTACTGGAGCCCGATCGACAAGAAGGAAGCAGAGGTCAAGCTGATCTACATCCTTGCGTATCCGAGCAAGGAAGCCGCCAAGAAGAGCTGGGACGCGTTCCGTGCCGATCCCGACTGGATCAAGGCCAAGGACGAATCCGAGAAGGACGGCGTGCTGGTCAAGAAGGTGGACTCGGTGTACATGAATCCGACCGACTACTCGCCGATCAAGTAGCTATCTGTGTTCAGAGAGCCCGTGGTGCAGGCGGCTCGCGGCGGCTC
>DASRSQ010000990.1:0-7016 GCA_035656475.1 Gemmataceae bacterium
TGCTGGCATCCAGGGGAATGAGAAGGAGATGCTCGAATTTGCCGACCAGTTTGGCTGTCACAGCCTGCTGCTCAAGGTAATCTGCGGCGAGATCAACCAGTATCCGAAGCGTCCGGGGCACTTCGACGCCTGGCGTGCCGACGCAAATTATGGCGCCAAGTTGAAAGTGAGCCGCCTCGACCTGCGGCAAAGCCAAAACCACATCCTCGAATTCGCCCTCGCCGGGCTGGACGAGCGCGTCCGCAAGCTGCTCTGCCGCATCGCGGTGCTGTCGGAGGGGATGGACTACGACACGCTTGCCGTGCTCAATCCGTTTCTGCCGCCGAAGCCGGAAGCGGTGGATGAGCCGGAGCACCCGGAAACGGCCTATTCTTGGTTATGGAAACGGTGGACCGAGGACGAGAAAAAGAAGAGAATCGCAGAGCACGAGGAGGCACGCGATCGATTTATGAAGTATCTGGCGTACTTCGAATCGTCGGAGTACCGACAGTCAATCCTCGCTTTCGACGAAGCACTCAAAGAGCTTCGTGATCGTGGACTGTTGCAATGGGATCGCGATACGACCTCGTATGACATGCATCCTGTGGTGCGCGGCTATGCATCAGACTTCTTGGAGGATGCTGATCGGAAACAAACTTTTCTGGCGGCTCGCGATCATTTCGCCGGACTTCCGCCGGATGATTTGGGCAAGGCGACAGAGCTATCCCACGTGGCGCACAGCCTGGAAATCTTTCGATGCTTCACTGGCGCTGGACTACTTGACGACGCTGCCCAGTTTTATTGTGGCAATCTAGCTCAGACTATGCGCGATCATGTCTGTGGATTTCCCATGATCGTCGAAATGCTCACAGCACTTTTTGATGGTTCCAAGGATAGCCTGCCTTGTTTGAGCTCGGCAAGTAATCAAGCCTACATCCTAAACGACATGGCAATCGCAGTAGCGGAGTTGGGACGAGAGGACCAAGCCCTATTGCTCTTTGCCAAATCTCTTAGAATTGACTTGGAGAGGAAGAGTTGGCCTGAAGTTGCAACCGGGTTACGAAACCTCTCGGTATCTTCCCTATATTTGAATCACCGAGCAGAAAGGGCCGCCACAATTGCTCTGGCCTTGGAGCTGGCAATGATCGCAGGAGATGACGATGGCGTAAGCGTGGCCATCGTATTTAGCGCGGATGACGCTATAAATGAGGGCCGATTCGCGGAGGGAAAGCGCTTACTAGACGATTTCAGTGCCAGGCCGTTGCCAAATGTTGCCGTGTATCGTCCAGGTAGAGCCGAGTACCTTTTTTGTGCAAGCCAGTTTTTTCAGGGAGTCTTTTCCGATGCTGACTGGCATAAAGGTCACGACACTGCCCTGCGGCATCGCAATATCAAGAGTCAGCACCAATTCCTTAGTCTTCGCTGTGAATGGCTTCTTGCGCAAGATCAACCCGGCCCGGCCCTGGACGCAATCGACGAAGCTCTGAAAATCGTCAATCGCATTGGCACTCCGAAGCCCGGCTACCACGACCTGCGCGCCTGGGCTCTCGCAAAATTAGGTCGAAACGCTGACGCTCGCGCCGAACTCGCCAACGGCGAGCAGCGCCGCTACGCCGCCGAAGCGTGGCTTGTGCTCGACGATCGCGAGCAGGCTCGCGCCTGCGTCCTCAGCGGCTACCGTAGGGCGTGGGCGGATGGGCCGCCGTACATTCACTGGTACGAGCTGGAGCGGTGCAAGGCGATCTTGCGCGAGTTGGGGGAGCCGGAGCCGCAGTTGCCGGCGTTTGATCCGGCGAAAGTGCGGCCGATTCCGTATGAGGCCGAAATCCGCGCGGCCATCGCCAAGCTGAAAGAGGAGAAGGAAGCCAAATCACGTGACAGCAACGACACCAATTGAGCACGGGGCGTCCGATTGTTTCGCTGCAGTCGAATCTGGACGATCGCTTCGTTCGGGTTAGCATAACCTGAACGGAGGTCTCGCCACGTCGTCTTTCGCCGATCATGAGAAGGTCGCCATCCTCAATCAATAGTTGCTCACCTGGGGTGATGCTACGCCTTCTCGCATGCTGGCGACGGGTCGGCCAACGCCCTTTGAGTACGATCGGTCACTTGGCGAGGCACTAATTCTGTTCGTGGTCCCAATAATGCCATAGCCTTCGAAGCACGTTCATCCGGTGGGCCGCCAACGGCGGATCCAGGTTCGCCACCAATCCTGCGCCGCCGCCGCCGAGGGCTTGATAGGCGTTGACGATGGCAGACAACTGTTCCTTCTTGGTCTCGATCAGGATCATGCGTGCATCCATGTAGTCGCGCTGGGCCAACAGCACATCCACGTATTCGACGCGGGCATTCTGATATAGCTGAGAGGCGGCTTCGATGGATTTCTCCAACGATTTCAACTGCTGTTTCTTGATTTCGAGGCTGCTGCTGTAGTTCTCCACCTTCGACACGCGATTGACCACTTCGGTGAACGCATTGAGGACCGTACGCTGGTAGTGATAGATGGCTTCCAGTTGCTTGGCATTCGCGGTCATGTAGTCGGCCTGGATCGCTTTCTTGTTGATCAATGGCGCGACCAGGCTGCCGGCGATATTGGCAGCAATCGCTTCCGGATTGAACAAGTATCTCGGGTTGAAGGCTTCATAGCCAACATTTCCCGTGATCATCACGGTGGGGAAGAAGCGAGCCCGGGCGACCAGGATGTCGAGGCCGGCGGCCGCCAGCTCGCGCTCGGCCTGTCGTATGTCGGGTCGATTCTGAAGCAATTGCGAGGGGACGCCAATGCTCAACTTGTGCAGCGTCAGGTCGAAAAATGCCGTGGAGGCGCGTTCGACCGGTTGTGGAAAGCGATTGACAAGGAAGTTGATCCGGTTTTCGGTCTTCACAATCTCCTGACTGATGATCAACTTTTCGCTTTGGTTTTTGCGAACTTCGGCGAGGAAACGCTGGACCGCCAGCTCGGTGCCTTTGCCATTGTCCCGTTTATCCACGGCGACTTTGTAGCTTGCTTCCTGGAGTTGGATGGTCTTATCCAGCGTGATGAGCCGCTGGTCGAGCGCCATGAGGGTATAGTAATTCTCGGCACACTCGGCGATCAGGCGGGTCACGAAGTAGTTGCGCCGTTCGGCGGCAGCGAAGTAGCGCTGCGCTGCGGCGTCTCGGGCATTGCGCAATTGCCGCCAAACGTCGATTTGCCACGAGAGGCCAATGTTCAATGCCATGTCTCCCAGCGGACTGGGAAAGGATTGGCCGGGGACTATGTCGAGCTGGCTATCCACCGCTCCCGCGCGCGTGAAACGGCTCGGTCTGTCCAGCGATGCACCTGCCCCGGCGGTAAGAAAGGGAAGGTACGCACCTTGCCTCGCCAGGATCTCATTCCTGGCAATCTGGACCTCCTCTTCGAGGATCTTCAATTCCCGGTTACCGACAACGGCCTGGTTGATCAGGCCCGTAAGCATCGGGTCATTGTAGAACTCTTCGATCCCGACCAGGGCAGAGTTCTCCGTTGTCGATTCCCACGCTTTCGACAGCGTGGTATTCGCTTGACTGTACCCGTCTGGCAGATCTGGCGCCGGAACCGGGTGACGAAGCGGCGGAATGCCACAGGACGTCGCAATTAATGTGATGCTGCAAATGAGTGCTTTCGCAAGCACACGTGTCACCGGACTGGCATTCAAGCATCTTGCCAAGACGTTCATCTGCATCGTCCTTGAGTTATTTCCAGGGCGCATCCAATAATTGGCCGTTCAATCACCCACTGGGCGTGAGTGAGAACAACAGTTCCTGCTGATTCATTCGGCCAGATTGGCAGGTTGACTTTACCGATCGTGAGGACAATATCGATAATTCCGCGCTAATGCGAAAGAAAGGTAGTTTGGGCGCAGCGCAATAAGATAAGCCCTCTCTTCTCGAAGAGAGGAGAGCGCGACCAGGGCTCGCCGTTGCCACGATTCAGACGCTCAGGTCAGGAGTGGCTCACGGGGGGCAGATGGTGTTCTTCCGGAGAACGGTCCGGCGGCAGCGGCTCGCGTTCCGGCAACTCGCTGAGCGGCTCGTCCACCTCGTCGCGCAGGAGCTTGCGCCCGTCGGCGATCTTGGCAAAGATGTAATAGAGGCCAGGGATCGCCAGCACGCCAATCACGGTGCCCACAAGCATGCCGCCGACGCCCGTGGTGCCAATCGTGCGGTTGGCGATCGCGCCAGCGCCGGTGGCGATGACCAGCGGAATGAGGCCGGCGACGAACGCGAACGAGGTCATCTGAATCGGGCGGAATCGCAGCTTTCCACCTTCAATCGCTGCCTCGTGGATGGGCAAGCCCTCACGACGCCGCTGCACCGCGAATTCGACGATCAGAATCGCATTCTTGCCCAACAGACCGACCAACATGATCAAACCGATCTGGGCCCACACGTCGTTGGCCAACCCCAGCGCCTGTAGCAAAAAGAACGAGCCGAAAATGCCGATCGGCAACGACAAGATTACTGCCAGCGGCAAGATGAAACTCTCGTATTGTCCGACCAGCACCAGATACACGAACGTGATCACGATCAGCATGATCACCACAGACGGACTGACTTCGAGAAATTCCATAGGCAAAATGCCGCGCAACCAGCCCGGAAGCGGGAACCGGTAGCCCGGCTGCGATTCGTCGTACGACAGGCCGGCCCAACCGATCGCGTAACCGTGCGGCAGCGTCTCGGCGGCAACTTCCCGGATCGCCTGGATGGCTTGACCCGTGCTGTAGCCCGGAGCCGGAGCGCCTTGGATGGGGGCCGTGGGATACATGTTATAGCGATTGATTTCGTTCAACCCCTGTTTTTCAGTGATGGACATGAATGCGGAGTAGGGCACCATTTGCCCCGATTCGCTTTTGACAAAGATTCTGTCTAGATCCTCAGGGAACCGCCGGAACTCCGGAGCGGCCTGGACGTACACCTTGTAGAACTGATTGAAGAGAATGAAACCCTGCTCCCAGGTACTCCCGACGTAGATGTTCAAATTGTCCAGGGCCCTCTTGATCGTCACCCCTTTCTGCATCGCCCGGGCGTTGTCGATGGTCAACTCGTACTGTGGATAGCCCGCCGTGTAGAAGGTGAACAGGTTCTTTACTTCCTTGCGCTTTTCGAGGGCCTTCATGAACTTGTCGGTCACTTCTCCCAGCTTCTGGTAATCGGGCGTGGCCGAGTTGGTCTTGTCGAGGACGTTGATGGAGAAGCCGCCAGCGGCGCCGAAGCCCGGGACCGCGGGAGGTTCGAAGAACTCAAGCTTGACATTGGACAGGCGGCGGCATTTTTCTTCGAGCTCTTCGATGAGCTGTCGAGCAGTTCGTTTGCGCTGCGACCACTCCTTGAGGTTGATGACGCAGGTGCCCGCGTTCGAGCCGCGGCCTTCCGTCAAGACTTCATAACCGGCGATCGACGTGACGGAGGTGACTTCTTCGATTTCCTCGGCGACTTTCTCGAGTTCTTGAGCCTTGGCGTTGGTGTATTCGAGGGTTGAGCCCGGTGGCGTCTGCAAGACCGCGTAGATGATGCCCTGATCCTCGCCCGGGATAAAGCCCGAGGCAAGCTGCGTGTTGACGACAACGATGCCGACGGCAAAGCCGCCGACGACCGCCATGGTCACCGTGCGAAGCGTGACTATCTTTTTCAGAATTGCGGCGTAGCCGCTGGTGACCAACTCGACCGCACGATCAAACGGACGCTGGATAAACGGCACCGGAATGAGGAGGAGGCCAGCCGCGCCCCACAAGTGACACGCCACCCAAACAATGGGGACTAGAATCACCAGCCCACCGAGAACATACAGCAGGATGGTTCCCACCGTCCAACGCTTTTTCACGGAAGGTGGGGGCGGCATGTGACCGTTGGCCTCGCCGTGATGAAGACTTCCATTGCCATTGTGATTGGCGTCATTACCGTTGTGAGCGTGCGGTTTCAGAATCATCGCACACAGAACGGGGGTCAGCGTGAGAGCCACCAGGCCGGAGAGGACGATCGAGGTCGCCATGGTGATGCCAAACTGCCGGTAGAAGACACCGACCGGGCCGGGAACGAACGTCACGGGAATGAACACGGATGTCATCACGAGCGTGATGGCGATGATCGCGCCGGAAATCTCGTGGAGCACTTCCATCGTTGCTCGATACGGGCCAAGATGCTTCTCGGCCATCTTGGCGTGCACTGCCTCGACTACGACGATCGCATCGTCGACGACGACGCCGATCGCGAGCACCATTGCAAAAAGCGTGATCAGATTGATGGAGAGGCCGAGCAACTTGAGAAAGAAAAAGGTGCCGATCAAAGACACTGGCACCGCCAGGGTCGGAATCAGCGTGGAACGCACATCGCCGAGGAACAAATAAACCACCAGTGACACCAGAATGAACGCCTCGAGCAGCGTGTGCAACACCTTTTCAATGGAGGCATCCAAGAACTTGGAGACGTCATAGGCAAATTCATAATCCATGCCCGGAGGAAATGATTCCTTTTTGAGCTTCTCCATGTGGTCCTTGATTTCCTCAATGACCGTCGCGGCGTTGGAGCCGGGGGTTTGTTTGAGGATGATGGAGCACGCAGGGTGGCCATTGATGTCCGAATAGATGTCAAACATCGACGAGCCCAGCTCGACCCCAGGACGGATGAGCTTGCCTTTCTTGTCTCTTTCTTCTTTGACGACATCCTTGAGGCGCAGGATCTCTCCGTCAGGAGTGGCCTTCAAGACAATGTTCTCATATTGCTCCGGCTGGTTGTAGCGCCCGGGCCACATCAGCACGTACTCGCGAGATTGCGACCTGAAGCCGGTGGCCTGACCGAGCCGCCCGGGCGAACCGATCACGCTCGTTTCCGACAGCATTTTCATGATGTCTTCACTGGAGAGCTTGTAGGCTCGCATGCGGTCGATATCCAGCCAGATACGCATCGCATAGGCGCGATTGCCCAGGTTCCAGGGAATGCCCATGCCCTGAATACGCTGGATTTCGGGCATGACGTTGGTATTGGCAAAGTTGTAAAGGAACTTCTGGTCGACCTTTGGA
>DASRSQ010000991.1:0-1889 GCA_035656475.1 Gemmataceae bacterium
GAGGTCGAGCTCGGTTTCGATGCCGAGACCGCGTGGAAGGAGACGCAGCGTTGTCTCAACTGCGACGTCGAGACGGTGTTCGCGCAGAACCTCTGCATCGAATGCGATGCCTGCGTCGACACCTGTCCGATGGATTGCATCACGTTCGCGCGCAACGGCGACGAGAGCGATCTCAGGCATCGGCTTTCGGCGCCGGCGCTGGATGCGACGCAAGATTTATACGTATCGGGCGAGCTCAAGACCGGGCGCGTCATGGTCAAAGACGAGGACGTGTGCCTGCATTGCGGCTTGTGCGCGGAGCGGTGTCCGACCGGCGCGTGGGACATGCAGAAGTTTTTCCTCGAGATGACGCACGCGGGGCCGGCATGCCGCGGCACGCCGGCGAGGAAAGTCGCATGACGCCATTTGTCATAGGGTGGGCCTCGGCCCACCGAGCGCCGCGGTGGGCCAAGGCCCACCCTATAACTGTGGAGAGGGATTGGTGTTTGGGCCGCCCTCCCATCTCGAACCAACACCATCCCCACCCAAACCCTCCCCTTGAAGGGGAGGGCTTCGAAGCATGAAACCGATCGCCGCGATCAACGATTTCGTCGTCAAGTTCGCCAACGTCAACGGCTCTGGCTCGGCTTCGGCAAACGAGCTTTTCGCGAAAGCGATCCTGCGCATGGGCGTGCCGGTCAGCCCGCGCAACATCTTCCCGTCGAACATCCAGGGACTGCCGACCTGGTACGAAGTGCGCGTCAACGAGAAGGGCCATCTCGGCCGGCGTGGCGGCGTCGATCTGATGGTCGCGATGAATCCGCAGACCTGGGACGCCGATCTCAAGGAAATCGAGCCCGGCGGCTACCTTTTCTATGACAGCACCAAGCCGCTGCCGAAATCGAAATTCCGCGAGGACATCAACGTCATCGGCGTCCCGCTGACGGAAATCTGCAACCGCACGTACACCGATGCGCGCCAGCGCCAGCTCTTCAAGAACATCATGTATCTCGGCGCGCTCTCGGCGCTGCTCGAGATCGACGCCGATGTCATCGAGAAACTGCTCGGCGAGCAATACAAAGGCAAGGAAAAGCTGCTGGACGCGAACAAGGAAGCGCTGCACCTCGGCCGCGACTACGTGATGCAGCATCTCTCGCATCCGTTGCCGATCCGCGTGCAGAAGGCCGACGCGGTCGGCGATCGCATCTTCGTCGACGGCAACACCGCGGCCGCGCTCGGCTGCGTCTACGGCGGCGCGACGGTCTGCGCGTGGTATCCGATCACGCCGTCATCCTCGCTCGCCGAAGCGTTCCAGAAGTATTGCCAGAAACTCCGCGTCGATCCAGCCACTGGCAAGCATCGCTACGCGATCGTACAGGCCGAGGACGAGATCGCGTCGATCGGCATGATCGTCGGCGCCGGCTGGAACGGCGCGCGCGCGTTCACGACGACATCAGGCCCCGGCGTCTCGCTGATGACCGAATTCATCGGCCTCGCCTATTTCGCCGAGATCCCGATCACGATCATCGACGTGCAGCGCGGCGGCCCGTCGACCGGCATGCCGACGCGCACGCAGCAGGCCGATGTATTGTCTTGCGCGTACGCATCGCACGGCGACACGAAGCACGTGCTGCTGTTTCCCGAAGATCCGCACGAATGTTTCGAGTTCTCCGCTGCCGCGCTCGATCTCGCCGACCGGTTGCAGACGCCGATCTTCGTCATGACCGATCTCGACATCGGTATGAACCAGCGCCTGTGCGCGCCGTTCACATGGGATGACGCTCATGCCTACGACCGCGGGAAGGTCATGACGGCCGAAGAGCTCGAGGCCGGCAAGGATTTCGGACGCTACAAGGATGTCGACGGCGACGGCATCCCATACCGCACGTATCCCGGCACGCACCCCGCGC
>DASRSQ010000992.1:0-3581 GCA_035656475.1 Gemmataceae bacterium
GGCGAGCATGCCATTGAGCAGCACTTCCGCGTCGAGGCTGCCCTTGTCGCTCTCGTCCTGCCGCTTCCACTCGGCGAAATGTTCCCATTTGCTGGTGATCGAACCATAGCGGGCGCGATGGCCGTTGCTGACGATGAGAAAGGCGTTGTGATGGAACGCGTGGGCGATGACATTTTCGTCGAGGTAATCGCGCAGGTTGCCTTCGAAGCCGGCGCAAATGTTCTTGATCCCCGCGGGCCGGCTCGACAGCGCCTTGCCGCCGGAGATGCCGGGATCCTCCAGGATCTCGGCGAGGCGCAGGCCCTTCAGCTCGCAGTACGCGCGGATGCGCTGGCGCTGGGCTTCCAGGCCGAGGCCGCTGTCGGCCTGGTCCTCGCTGCTGACGCGGATGTATCCGTACGCGGTTCGCATGTGATATCCTCCTCGAGTGGTGAGTGAGGATACCTCGACGTGCGGGCAAGGCAAGCAGGAAGTGGACGCAACAGAACCGTTGCGTCCAGGTTGCTTGCTTGCTATGAATGTGACCTTGGCCGGTCGGTCTTTGGAGCCGAGCAATCGGTTATTGGGCTAGCGTAACCTGTGGATCCGGCGACGGAGAAAGCGACTGGCATGAGGAGCGCTGGCGGCGCTCGCTCGCACATGTGAAGCCTGGCACGCCTTGGCGCAATAGGCCAGGCATCCTGAGTGTCAGAGACTCACTCCGAAATGGGAGGCAACAGCATCCAACAACTAGAGGATATCAGTGACCACATTGCCGTGCACGTCCGTCAAACGAAAATCGCGGCCGGCATGACGATAGGTGAGGCGGGTGTGATCCAGACCGAGCAGGTGCAGGATCGTGGCGTGGAAGTCGTGTACGTGAACGGGCTGCTCGACGGCGCGGATGCCGTGCTCGTCGGTGGCGCCGTGGACGATGCCAGTCTTGACGCCGCCTCCGGCGAGCCATGACGAAAACGCCCACGGATGATGTTCGCGGCCACGGGCTTCGGCGCTATTGTTAAACGGCGTGCGGCCAAATTCCGAGGTCCACACCACCAATGTGTCGTCGAGCAACCCACGGCGCTTCAGGTCGATCAGCAGTGCCGCGATCGGCCGATCGACGTTGCGTGCCAGGGGTGCGTGTTGCGAGATCATGTCGCCGTGCGCGTCCCAGTTGTTGGAAGCACCGGAATCGATCAGCTCGATGAAGCGTACGCCACGTTCAGCAAGTCGGCGCGCGATCAAGCATTGCCAGGCAAAACCCTGCGTGCTGCCACGCGGCAAGCCGTACAGGGCGAGCGTTTCGTTGGTTTCCGCGGCTAGGTCGAACGCCTCGGGGGCGGCACTCTGCATCCCGAATGCGGTCTCGAAGGAACGGATGCGTGCCTGGAGCGCCTGGTCCATGCCGCGGGGCTCCGCGTGCAGGCGATTAAGTTCCGCCAGCGAGTCTAGCTCGCGCCGCTGCTGCGTCGGCGCGACGCGCGGACGAATGTTGCGCATTGGTTCCGGGCCCGGCACGACGAGCGTGCCTTGATGGCTGCCTGGAAGAAAATCGGACGCCCATACCTGACCGCCGGCATACGGACTAAACGGCGCGATCGTGATGAACGACGGCAAATTGCGGTTCGGCGTCCCCAAGCCGTAGCTGACCCACGAGCCAATGCTGGGCCGAGCGAAGTTGAACGAGCCAGTGTGCATGCCGAGCGTGGCGTTGTAGTGATTGGAGTGATCGCCATGCATCGAGCGAATCACGCACAGATCATCGACGCACTGCGCCACGTGCGGAAAGAGCGTGCTGACCTCGGTCCCCGATTGGCCATGCTTGTGGAAGGCCCATTGCGGCCCTTTCAGGAAGAGTCGCTCGTAGCCTGGCCGATTGCGCGTTTCGGGATGATCGAGCGTGACGGTCCGCCCATGATCGCGGACCAGCTTGGGCTTGGGATCAAACGAATCGACATGCGAGACGCCACCGCTCATGAATAGAAAGATGACGCGCCGAGCGCGGCCAGGGAAATGGGAAGGCCGCGACGCCAGCGGATCGCCCGGCGAGTCGCTGGCCAGCAGCTCGTGCAGAATGGCGGGCATCAACATGGAGCCCGCGACGGCGGAACGCAGGAAGGCGCGGCGGTGCTGATTGATATTGAACCCTCTCAGTTTGCGCGCCAAATCGTCGGCCTTTGGAACGCCTGTCTGCTCATTCACGGTCCTCACGGAGTGACCAAGGACCGCCCGGATCCCGAATAGGAAACTTCAAAACTGCCCCCTGAATCAAGTACGCGACGACTCGCATCAGTGCGCGCAGCTTTTCCTCCGACTCCTTAGGCACCTTTTTTCCGTCATGAATTAGGCTGTTACGGACTTCCAAAATATCAAATACGCAGTCGAGATCTTTCTCTTCGATAGAATCAACCATGCCCGCAATTAGCGTTGTTCTTAATCGAAGATTCTGATCGTCGTATTTCTTCGTCATTTCGGCAAATGCTTTAACTGACCTTTTCTTGCCTTTTGAACGTACAAATTCATCCAACCCTACCTCCAACGCGGTCACGCCCTGGATTACTGCGTGCGGTAGGAGCCCTTCCTCCAAAAGTCTATGTGTGTAAACGAGGAGTTGCGAAGCCAGTGACGCTTCATAACCCTCGGCGGCAAGCCTCGCAATTTGCTCCCAGTCATTTTGCTCAATGTAGAATGAAAAATCCCGGTAAGATGTGCCGCTCCACTCGATTCGTTGATTTTCGGGACGGAACGGCGACCATGCCTCTGATGCGTCTGTCCGCCATTTCAATTCGAGCATTGAGCATGCGTTCCCCAGCGGAATCTCGATCGAATTCCATGGTCCATGATCAACAAGCCAATACTGACCATACTGAATTCGCAAGATCTGTATGAAACTGCTAAGGGAGCCAAACAGGGGTTTGATGACCTTCTTACTGAACCCGACATAATGCGGATCACCGTGGACATTTCCCTTCAACGAGGCCAGTTCATCCGCGGTGACACCGTCAACCTGAAAACTTCCCCACATGGCCCCAGCGATTAGCCGTTCTTGCTTCGCCATGATTGAAGGGTCAACTTCCTTGCGGCAGATATCGCAGAGGATGACGCCGTCTTCATCTACGTAGCCACGTCTTTCAAGCCAAACCTTCAGGTCTCGAAGGGGCGGGTCAACCTTGACATTAATTGCATCACTTTTTCCATTTGGCAGCCAACGAGTGAAAAGTATGCCAGGACTACCCGGTAGATGTCTCAAGTGGGTCGATAATGCAAAATCGAGAGTCATCATGAGACGAACCTTCCTTCTTGCAATGCGCACAATTTTCGGAAGTTTCGCGGCTACCTCTCTAATAGGAGGTGTTTGCACCCAACCTGGTTCGTTCAAGAGTGCAGAAGACGCCTCTGGAGTATCCGTAGTAACATTCCTCACACCGTCGCCGCACCCTCAACCTTTGGTTTCAATGGCCCCGGATACACTTCCCACGCGCTTTGATAGGTTCCCTCAAGATCTACGTTTAGGTATCGATCCGACCACAGGAACAGCGGCATCGCGGGTAGCGTGTCGCCGACGGCGATTGGCTCGACCCACGCGCGGGCCACGCTGCCCG
>DASRSQ010000993.1:0-8482 GCA_035656475.1 Gemmataceae bacterium
GCACCCGCGTGGTAGATGATGGTCCGCGCTCCGCAGCCATGGCACGCCACGGTGCGCGGATAGGTTGAGCCGCTGATCACGAACTTCTGGCCGCACGGGCAGGTGGCCACCGTTGGCATGCTTGCTCCGAAATCAACTTCAGCCTACGAGTAAAGCGGGACTCACTGTTTTTGCGCGTGGGCGGCGCGCAATGTTACTTAACAATACTGCAAGGTAAGTTGTTTTCTATCGAGAAATGAAGAAATGCAGCGTGAAGTGATCTTGCCCCATCGCATTTGAAGCGAGACTACATTGGGTCGCCAAGAGCCGAGACCGCGAAAGGATCATCGACCCGCGCCTGACGCGTCGGCAGCTTCTTCTTTGGCGTTGGCTCCGAATGACACGTTCCGTTGCACGTCTTGTCGGTGGCGAAGATTGCGTCCAGCGTCTCGATGCTAGGCAATTTGACGTAGACATCGTCCCCTTGGACTTTCACGGGGAAGACCTCGATCGAATAGTCGCGGTCGTTCATGCCCTTGCCAGTCTCGAGGGAGAACGTCTTCTTGTGCACCGGGCAGGCGACCTTCGGCTTGCCCGCCGCGTCGCCGAGCATGCCGCGTGACAGGACGAATTCGCGCTTGTGCGGGCACATGTTTTGGCTGGCATACCATTCGCCTCGCGAGGCGAAGTTGAAGACGGCGATTTGCGTCTTGCCGTACTTGATCGTCGCGCCGCCGTCCTTCGGGAAGTCCCACGTTTTGCCGACTTGAATCCAGCGATCTTCCACAATCGGCGCATCCGGCTCCGCATTGCGCAGTTTCAGAGCGCTCGAGGGCACGAACGATCCGCTCCATGCTGCCGGTTGCTTTTGCTCGCGTTCCTTGACGAATTCGATCGTCGGCTCCGTTTCGCCCGTGTTGACGAATTGCTGATAGAGCCGGCGCTTTTCCGGATCGTTGACGACCTCGGCCCATTCGCAGTGGTAGGTGTCAACGACATTTTGCATCATGCGTTCGAGATCGTCGCAGATGCCGAGCTTGTCGTCGATGATGACTTGCTTGAGGTACTCGATGCCGCCTTCGAGCTTTTCCATCCACACGGAGGTGCGCGTCAGGCGATCCGCGGTCTGCGTGTAGTACATGAGGAAGCGATCGATGTACTTGATGCACGTGTCGGCGTCGATGTCGGCGGCCAGCAGCTCGGCGTGCCGCGGCTTGGCGCCGCCGTTGCCGCAGACGTAGAGGTTCCAGCCTTTCTCGGTGGCGATGATGCCGAAATCCTTGCACTGAGCCTCGGCACATTCGCGCACGCATCCCGAGACAGCGCCCTTCAGCTTGTGCGGCGCACGCAATCCCTTGTAGCGGTTCTCGACGCGAATGGCGAAGCCGACGGAATCCTGCACGCCGAATCGGCACCAGGTCGAGCCAACGCAGCTCTTGACCGCACGCAGCGCCTTGGCGTAGGCGTGGCCACTTTCGAAGCCGACCTTGACCAGCTCCTCCCAGATGTCGGGAAGCTGGTGAACCGGAGCACCGAAGAGATCGACGCGCTGGGCGCCGGTGATCTTGGCGTAGAGATTGAACTTGCGAGCAACGGTGCCGAGCGCGATCAGCTTCTCGGGTGTGATCTCGCCGCCGGGCACGCGCGGGACGACGCTGTAGGTGCCGCCACGCTGGATGTTGGCGAGGAAGCGGTCGTTGGTGTCCTGGATCGTGGTCTGATCGACAACGCTCTCGTTCCACAGGCTGGCGAGGATCGACGCGACCGCCGGCTTGCAGATCTCGCAACCGTTGCCATGCCCATGGCTTGCGAGGACCTCGTCGTAGGTCTTGATGCGTTTGATCTTGATGATCTCGAACAACTCCTGGCGCGTGCAAGCGAAGTGTTCGCACAGGTTGTTGTTGACCTTCTTGCCCGCCGCCTTGATCTGGGCCTTGAAGAGATCCGTGACCAACGGCAAACAGCCGCCGCAGCCGGTGCCGGCGCGAGTGCAGGCTTTGACCTCGTCGACGGAGCAGAGATTCTTGCCGATGATGGCGTCGATGATCTGTTTCTTGGAAACGTTGTTGCACGAGCAGACCTGGGCATCATTCGCGATGGCGGTGACGACGCCGACCGGGCTGCTCCCCTTGCCGAGCAGAACCTCGCTCGGCAACATCGCGAGATTCTCCTTGCTCTTGGAGAGCATCGACAGCGAGCCGTACTCGGAGGCATCGCCGACGAGGATGCCGCCGAGCAGACGCGTGCCCTCGGCGTTGAAGACGAGCTTCTTGTAGGAACCCTTGAACGGGTCCTCGTATGTGATCGACTTCGCCTTGTCGGGTGCACTGTCGGCGAAGCAATCGCCAAAGCTGGCGACGTCGACGCCCATCAGCTTGAGCTTGGTCGACATGTCCGCGCCCTTGAACGTGCGCGGCTGCCCGATCAGGTTCGACGCGGCGATCTCGGCCATCTCATAACCGGGGGCGACCAGGCCGTAGATCATGCCGCCGTAGAGCGCGACCTCGCCGATGGCGTAGATGTCGGAATCAGAGGTGCGGAGGTGATCGTCAACCACGACGCCGCCGCGCTGGCCAACGGTCCGGCCGGCGGCGCGTGCGAGATCGTCGCGCGGCTTGATGCCGGCGGAGACGACGATCATCTTGACATCGAGCTCGTGGCCGTCGGTGAAGGCCATGCCCTCGACCTTGCCATTGCCGAGGACTTCGCGCGTGTTCTTGTTGAGATGTACTGTGACGCCGAGCGAGTTGATCTTGCCAACGAGGACCTTCGAACCGACATCGTCGATCTGGCGTGGCATCAGCCGCGGCGCGAACTCGATGACATGCGTTTCCAGGCCGAGATCATAGGCGGCCTTGGCCGCTTCGAGGCCGAGCAAGCCGCCACCGATGACGGCGGCTTTCTTGACGCCCGTGCCCCAGCCGATGATCTGTTCGAGATCCTCGATGGTGCGATAGACGAATACGCCCTTCTTGTCGATGCCCGGGACGGGTGGCACGAACGGGATCGATCCCGTTGCGAGGATGACCGCGTCGTACTTGATTTCCTGTCCCTTGGCGGAGCGCACGATCTTGTTGGCGCGATCGATCTCGATCGCGCGATCGCCGAGATGCAGCGTGACGCCGTTCTGCTCATGCCAGTCGGCGGGTGCGAGAGCGAGCTTCTCGGCCTTGCGATGTTCGAAGTACTTGGTCAGATTGACGCGATCATACGCGGGGCGCGGCTCCTCGCAAAAGGTCACGATCTGCCACTCGCGAGAGGCGTCGAATTCAACCAGTCGTTCGCAGAAGCGCTGCCCGACCATTCCGTTGCCGATAACAACGACGGTCTTCCGAAATTTGCTCGCCATCAAAAAATGCTCCGGACGAAGCGGGAGAGAAAACGTCCGAAAACAGCGACAGCAAATCCCGCGCCTTCATCATTGCGCCTTATTGCACCAACACATAACCGACGCCATTCAAGGAGGTTACGATGCCGAAATGACCGTGGGCATTCTGTGGAGATTGCGGCAGATGCCAGCAGGATAGACTCGGCGTGCCTGCATTGCGGGCATGCATCATGGAGCGGGCCGGCGCACCATCGGCGGGTTGCCGAGGGCGGTGTAAAGTTGCATCTGGGCCTGGCTGTAGCCGATCATGGCGCGGACCAGATCGAGCCGGGCGGCGGTGAGCTGATTGGCGCTTTGCAGCACCTCGATCGGCAATCCCTTCTGATTACGGATGCGCTTCAGGTCCTGCACGTAGGCATTGTGCGAGGTTTCGAGACGTTTTCGAGCGATGTCCATTTGCTGGCGGCGTTGTTGCGCGAGGGCATGCGCCTCGCCTACCTCGCGGCGAATGCGGTCGAGGACACGCATGCGTTCAAGTTGAGCCTGTTCGAGGCCGGAGCGAGCGATGCCGATGGTCGCATCGTTGCCCACGCCGAGGTTGCGCAGGGACCAGACAAGGGCGACATCGAAATCGGTGCGTGACCCGAAGTTTTGCAGACGTGGATCGCTGTTTTGGTTGCCTCCGCCGAACCCACCGGCGCTCATGCCGATGCTGACGAGCGGCAACCAGAGGCGCGCCTTTTCCTGACGCACGCGGATGTTCTGCACATTGACCTCGGCCGTGCGAGCGACAATTTCCGGATGCTCCGCCAGCGCCTGATCGAGCAGCGCCTCCAGCGGCACGCGGCCGTCGACCAGCTCCAGCAACGGCGGCACCAGGTCGGCGGGCCGGAGATTCTGCGACGGATCGATATCCAGCAAGCGCGCGAGCTCGGCCGCCGCCACGCCCAGGGCCTCGCGCGCCGTCTGGGCCTGGCCGCGCAGCAGCAGCGCCTCGGCCGCGGCGCGCTTGGCATCGGAGTCGCGTCCCAAGCCGGCCTTGGCATGATTGGTCGTCAGACGCACGACTTCTTCGATGTCCTTGAGCGACTGGCGATACGCTTCCAGGCTTGCCTGGGCCTCGACGAGCGCGAGGTAGCGGACGCCGATGTCCATCAAGGTGTAATGGCGCGTGGCGGCCGCATCGAACCGGGTTTGGACGACTCGTTGCGCGGCTGCTTTTGGTGCGTAAATGGCGTCCGCAGGATTGCCAAACAGGCGAATGCCCGGGATGGCGACGGTGCCCGAGCCGACTGCGTAAGTGCCGCCGCCGAAGTAAAGCGACTGGACATTGACGTTGATGATGTTGCCGGCGTTGTCCATATAGGCGCCGCGATGAATGCGGAGGTTGGCACCGGCGTTCAGGTCAGGCAGAATCAAGGCGCGTGCCTGGGTTTGCTCGGCGACGCTGACACGCACGGCTTCCTCGGCAATCGCGATGGTCGGATTGTCGGCGCCGCCGAGCCGCAGCGCCGTCTCGAGATCGATTAGCTGCGCGGGGCCGTCGAGCACATCGAGAGGCGGTGACGACGGCGGTTCCGGCTCTGGTTCCGGCGCTGGACGGAGAATCGCCCGTTCTGGTGCGCCGAACTTCGCCAGGACGACCGGACGATCCGGGTCGTACGGCCCGATGACAACATCGCCGAACTTGACGGAGTGGCACCCCGCGGCCAGGCAAGCGAGCAATGCGGCCCAGATTGGAGCAGTCCTTTTCAAATCTCCCCCTCAAAAAGCATCGAGTCAGCGGCTTCGATTGCAAGCATTGACCGGCCCGTTCCGAGCCGCGCCCGTGAGGGAGCGGCCAGCATCTATCGGATTCGTTCGCCGCACGGCAACCAGCCCGCTTCCTCACGGGCGCGGCTCGGAACGCGTCAAATGTCTCGCTATGGAAGCTTTTTCAACGGCATCGGTGTCGGCTCGGGAGCGCCGAGCATCAGCGGCACCGGTCGGGCCAGCGTGTCAGCCGGCGGCTGGCCGAGAGCGACATACAGTTCGAACTGGGCGCGGTTGTAATCGACGATCGAATCCAGGTAGCCGTAGCGGCTACGCCCGGACAGCCGCAGGCTGTCGAGCAATTCGATCGGGAGGCCCTTGTCGTTGAAGACGCGGGCCAGATCTTGCTTGAAGGCGGTTCGGCTGCTCTGGACGGCTTTCTCGTAGAGATCGATCTGGTCGCCGCGAGCGAGCAAGCGGGCGCGAGCCGAGGCGACCTCGGCACGGACGCGATCGAAGGTTTCGAGCTCGCGCAGCTCGCTCTGGCGCATTCGACTGCGCGACAGGTTGATGAGCGCCGCGTTGCCGACGCCGAGGTTGCGCAGGGTCCAGAACAGGACGACGTCGAAGTCGGAGCGATTGTTGAAGTCGCCAAAGCGTGGCTGGCCGGCAGCGGCAGAGACATCGCTGCCGCCGCCGAACGCACCGGCGCTGTAGCCGACAAGCGCCGTCGGCGAGAAGGGGAGCATCTTCATTTGCCGCATCTGCAAGAGGGCGACGCGCACTGCTGCCTGGCGCTCGCGCAGCTCCGGCCGCTGCGTGACCGCAATCGCGATCAGCTCCGGCAACGGGATCGGCTCGGGTACGAGCGCACCCGGCACGACGTGCTGCTCCATCGGCACCAGCTTGACGGAGGGATCAAGGCTCAAAAGCTGGTTCAGCCGGGCCGAGGCGAGTTCGATGTCGCCCACGGCTTGAACGAGGTCTGCGTCGCGCTGTTGCAATTCCGTGGCGGCACGGTCCGCGTCCGACTGGCGTCCCTGCCCGGTCTTGGCGAAGTTGCCCGTGACGCGCGCGACTTCCTGAGCGTCCTTGCGAATCTCGGCGGCGACGGCATGCCGGCCACTCGCGCGCAGGAGTTCCATGTACGCGGTGGCGACGCGCAGCAACATGTCGTTGCGCACTGCCTCGTTTTCAAAGCGGCGCTGGCGGACGACCTGTTTGCTGACGAGATTACCGTACCAGACGTCGGCGACATTGGCGTTCCAGACGATGCCAGGAATGTTGACGGTTCCCGCGCCGATGGCACCGGCGCCAAGGCCGACGTAGAGCGAGTTGCGATTTACCTGGACGATGTTGCCTTGCGAATCCTGCAGGTTGCCCAGGTGGAGATCATAGTTGGTGCCGTAGTTGAGATTGGGCAGGAACTGGGCGGCGGCGAGCTGGCGAGCGGCGACCGCTTCCAGGACGCGTTCCCGGGCCAGACGGATTTGCGGATTGGCTACGTCAGCGAGACGAAGCGCTGTCTCCAGGTCGATGGGCCGCGCTGACGCGGGGAGTTCGACCAGCGGTGCTTGCTCGACTCGCGCGGGCATGGGAAGCGTCTTCGTCTGGGCAAACGCGCGGGTTCCCGTGCCGAGGGCAAGCAGCAGGATTGCGAAACCGAATCGCCGGAGCATCGCTGGTCCCAATCGTGAATAATCGGAGCGACAGTCAAGGTCGGCACAAACCGCAGACCTTTCCTAGCTATCGGTTTTTTCACGCTGGAAAAGAGAATGGATTTAGCGAATCGGCGAAGAATTCGGCCGGAAAATGTTATCCAGATTACGTGGTCGCCAATGCGGCGTCGCCATCGTTGCTCGGCGGGCGGACGATGACGACGCTCGGCATGCGGCACGTCATCGCTCAATATCGGAACATGAGGCCGGCGTTGACGCCCTGGGCCCAGAAGCTGCTTGTCTGGAACGGCACGACCGGGCGCACTTGCGGAGCTTGCGGGTAGGGCTTGCCCGACTGCGGCACCTGGTTCAGGTCGAGGAACTGGTCGATTTGGTCGCCCGGGCGGACGACACTGCTCCAGAACAGGAAGTCGTAGCCAACGAAGACGCTGATGTTGTCGGTGAGCTGATAGTTGAGCTTGAGGCCGATCTCGGGGACGAAGCCGAACTGGCTCTGGGAATGATGGCCGATGTTGCTGGGGACGGCGTAGAGTCCGCCGACGAAGTTGATCGGCGTGCCGCCGCCGGGCGGAACGATGCGCTGGCTGCCATCGATGTCGACGACTTGCTGCGTGACGCCGAAGCCAAGCTTGACGTTGCCGATCAGGCTCCAGCGGTCGGCGAATTGCCAGTTGACCGAGCCGCCGACCTGGCCGCCATAGAAGCGATTGCGAGTGGAGAAGCGATCGTTCACGGTGACGATCGAGCCGCTTTTGACATCGACTTCGCCCGAGCCCGGGTTAGCGGCGAAGCCGACCTGGACCAGCGTGTTCTCCTGGATGTTCAGGTTGTCACTCAGATCGAGGTAGCGAAAGCCGACGAGGCCGGTGACCTGATAGTTGCAACCGCACCAGAGCAAGCTACGTACATTGGCTTCGGCGCCCCAGAGCTGGCTGGAGGAATCGACGGTCAAGAAGCCGATGCCGGCCGCATTGCCCGGAATGCCCTGGTTGGGCGCGGTGGTCAGCTCGCGGAACGGGATGCCGTTGTTGAGATCAAAGAATGGCCGGGCGATGTACGGGAACTGATTGCTGTTGAACGCGGCATTGTCGTGTTTGGGGCTGAGGAAGAAGCCGCCCGCTTCGATCATGCAGAAGTTGCATGGATCGAGGCTATAGCCGACCATGAATCGTCCGCCGGAAGTCGGTCCGGCGTTGGTGTAGCTGTTGCCGTAGAGCAGGACAGTGGTGTCCTTGCCCAGAACACCCGCGTCCGCCTGGGCAACGGTCGGAGCGGAAGTCGTGACCAACGGCGGCAAGTGCATGCCACGCGTCGTCCACAACAGATACTCTGCGAGAACGTAGAAGCGCGACGGCTGCCAGCCGATGCTTTCATCCCAGATCTGGTTGCCCCATTCGTCGACGACGATGACGCGCTCGTCCGTGGTCATGCTCATCGGCCCGCCGACGATGACCGGCTCCGCGGGAATCATCGGCGTCTTCTGGCCATACACCTGCAGCGTCGGCGGCGCGGGAATCGGGATCACCTTGGCCTTGCTGCCCGCCTCGACAACGTTGGCCTGCACCTGTTGCATTGGATTCAATTGCACGGCAGGCGGCGAGGCCACTTCGGTCGGCGCGGGAAGCATCGGCAGCGTCGGCATCATCGGCTTGTAGCCGGCGGCCGGCTTCGCCGACTCTTCCTCGAAGTGGGCCATCGCGCCTCGCACCACGCGCGCCGTCGGCACACGTGTCGGCATGGCCGG